>NZ_JBHWCL010000029.1:0-67371 GCF_042735125.1 Kitasatospora sp. NPDC059599
GCCCGGGCCCCGCCCCGCCCCGCGCCGAGAAATGAAGGGCCAAATTTTGCCCGTCATGCCTCCGGTTCAGGCCTCCTCGCGCCAACCCTCGTGCTCGGCGGCCAGGGCGTCGAGGGCGCTCAGCACGGCGGGGGTCCAGCCGGTGTCGGGTGCTTCGACGACGACGAGCCACTGGGCGTCCTCGGCGTCGTCCTCGCCCGCGAGCGAGTCGCGCACGATCTCCAGCTCGCCGAGGTCGGGTTGGGTGGCGCCGAGGTCCTCGGCCGCCTCTTCGGCGGCGTCGCGGTCGGGCAGGACGAGCAGCTGCCGGGCGTGCGGGTCGGCGACGTCCGGGAGGTCGGTGGTGTGGTTGTCGGTCACCCGGCCATTCTCCAGGCCGCCCGGTTCGGCCGTTCGGGTGGGCGGCTGGTCAGGCCGTCGGTCGGGCCGGAGTGTCCGCGGCGCGTGGGATGCTGGTAGGCGATGGCCAGGAAGAGTGCACCCGACGACCTGCTCGCCCCGCTGACCCTCGCGGTCGGCCAGGAGGAGTTGCTGCTGGACCGCGCGGTCGCCCAGGTGGTGGCGGCGGCGAAGGCGGCGGATCCGGACACCGACGTGCGGGACCTGCCGCCCGGCGGGCTGCAGCCGGGCAGTCTGGCGGAGCTGACCACGCCGTCGCTGTTCGCCGAGCGCAAGGTCATCGTGGTGCGCGCCGCCCAGGACCTCTCCGCCGACTCGGTGAAGGAGGTCAAGGCGTACATCGAGGCACCGGCCGAAGAAGTGATCATGGTGCTGGTGCACGCGGGCGGCGCCAAGGGCAAGGGCCTGCTGGACGCCGGGCGCAAGGCGGGCGGCCGCGAGGTGGCCTGCGCCAAGCTGACCAAGGCGAACGAGCGGTTGGCCTTCGTCAAGGGCGAGTTCCGGGCGCTGGGCCGCTCGGCGACGCCGGAGGCCTGTCAGGCGCTGCTGGACGCGCTCGGCAGCGACCTGCGCGAGCTGGCGGCCGCGTGCCACCAGCTGACTTCGGACGTCGAGGGCACGATCGACGAGACGGTGGTGGCCCGCTACTACAGCGGCCGGGCCGAGGCGACCGGCTTCGAGGTGGCCGACCTGGCGGTGACCGGCCGCGCGGCGGAGGCGCTGGAGCGGCTGCGGTGGGCACTGGCCGTCGGCCAGCCGCCGACCGGCATCACCTACGCGCTGGCCTCCGGCGTGCGCAGTATCGGGCGGCTGGCGACCACCGGGCGGAACATGCGTCCGGCCGACCTGGCCCGCGAGTTGGGCATGCCGCCGTGGAAGGTGGACCGGGTCCGCCAGCAGATGCGGGGTTGGACGGGCGACGGGGTGGCCACTGCGCTGACCGCGATCGCCCAGGCCGACGCCGCCGTCAAGGGTGGCTCGGACGACCCGGCCTTCGCCCTGGAGCGCGCGGTGGTCGCCGTCGCCCGGGCCGCACGGGCCGGCTCCCGCCCCGCCTACTGACGCGGCGGCCTCGGCGGGTCCCGGCGTGGCCCGGCGCCATCCGGCACGAACCGGCACGAACCGGCACTGACCGGAGGGGCTCGGCGCGGACCGTGGCATCCCGCGCCGGGGCCTACTTCCGCATGGCCCGGATGGCGTCCTGTCCGTCGGACTGCAGGGCGCTGCGCAGGTCGTCCTTGGACGGCGGCTTGGCCTTCCCGTCCGTGTAGCTGGCGCTGTAGTTGATGTAGTAGGTCATCCCGCCGTCGCGGATGTCCAGCTCGGCGTAGATGCTGTGGTACTTGTCCGAGCTGTCGTCCTTGTACAGGAAGTACGCTTCCTCGCCGATCCCGGAGACGTCGGTGACCTGGTACCCGCGGGCCCGGTAGAGCTCCTTGTTGGCCTGCAGCTCGGGCGCCGGGTTGACCGCCTTGTGCAGGTCGGCGCGCAGGTAGACCGAGGCGTACTCGCTGTCGCTGTTGCCGCCGGTCCGCTTGAGGCTCATCGAGCAGTTCATGCTGTCCAGGGCCGGGTTCCGGTCGGTGTGGTGGGTCGGCGCGGAGGTGTCCGAGACGGAGTACGTCTGGAGCAGCTTGGTGGGCTTGCCGGTGGTGCAGAAGTCGTCGGAGAGGTGGTAGCTGCCGAGGCTGCGCGGCGAGGAGGCGCTGCTGACGATGCCGGGGACGGTCATCACGGCGGCGGTCCAGCCGGCCGAGGCGAGCACGGCGCCGACGAAGGCCCAGACGGCGTTGCGTCGCAGGTTCCCCCCGGAACCCGGTGCGCGGCCCCCCGGCACCGCCGTCATCCCGGGAGCGGTCGTCGTCCCCGGGGCCGCGGGCATGCCCGGGGCTGCGGGCAATCCGGGGGGCGGCCCGAAGCCCGGCGCGCCCGACGGAGGCTGCGCCCCCGGTGCGGGCTGTGCGCCCGTGCCCTGCGGCTGCTGCGGGAATCCGTACCCCGGCCCGTTCGGTGCCGGCGGTGGTGGCGTCGTCATGAAGTTCTCCCCCCAAACCCGGCGCCGGGGTGCTCCCCCGCACCTCGATCGCACCTGACCGACCATAGCGGCCGGACCGGGGAACGCGACAGGCGCCGCAGTGGTCTCCGGGGAGGAGGCCGACTACGGCGCCTGCCGTACTGCTTCGTGCACCGCACCCGCGTGGCGAACGCAGGCCGCGTGCGGTGCGAGTCTCGCTCGTCTCGGGTGTCCGGGTAGAGGGCCGGACCGTCCCGAGGCGGTCGGGGGTTCAGACCCCCGAGGGGCGTCAGGCCTGGGCGGCCGTGTTGACGCGCTTGGTGATGGCCGACTTCTTGTTGGCGGCCTGGTTGGCGTGGATGACGCCCTTGCTCACGGCCTTGTCCAGCGCCTTGGAGGCGGCGCGGGCCAGCACGACGGCCTTCTCGGTCTCGCCGGCGGCAGCGGCCTCACGGGCCTTGCGCAGAGCGGTCTTCAGCGAGGACTTGACGGCCTTGTTGCGCAGGCGCGCCTTCTCGTTGGTCTTGTTGCGCTTGATCTGGGACTTGATGTTCGCCACGAAAGAGCCTCAGTCTTGTCTAAAGATGCTGAACGGGATCACACCGGGCGGCCGTCGGACCAGCTGAGAGGGCATGCCGAGGCCAGGTGCAGCTGACCACGCTACCAGGGCCCGCCGCACGCCCCAAACCGGGCTCCCGTCCGCGGACCGTCGCGCGAGACGCCCCGGCGCCGCCCTGCGGACCGTGTCCGGACTGCCCAGGGATCGGCCCCCGGAAGCGTCCCCGGACCGCCCCCGGAAGCGGCCCGGAAGCGTCCCCGGACCGCCCCGGCCAGCCCCCGGCTGGCCCCTCGGCTCCGCCCCCGCGCGCCACGCCCGGACAGCCTCGGCCGGCGCTACGCGTCGAGCAGCGGCTCGCCGTAGTGCTCGACCTCGGGGAACGGCCGGTAGTAGTGGTGCAGGAGCGCGCGCCAGCGCTGGTACTCGGGGGAGGTACGGAAGCCCTCGGTGTGGTCGGCGAGGGTGTCCCACTCGACCTGGAGGAGGAAGCGCGAGTCGCGTCCCTCGTCGAGGCAGCGCCGGAGCCGCAGGGAGCGGAAGCCGCGCTGGACGGTGATCAGCGGGCGGGCCTCGGCGAAGGCGGCGAGGAACTCGTCCTCCCGGCCGGGCAGGACGTCGAGCAGGGCGCTTTCGAGGATCACGGGGGCCATCCTGCCGCCCGGTGAGGGGTGCGGGAAGGGCCGGACGGTGCCCGAACGGCAGCAGGGCCCCTGCTCGTGGGAGGATGGGAGGAACTATTTCGATCGGACGAGACTGTCCGGTCCCCGGGAACCGGTCAGTGATGACCCGGACGCCCCCGGCCCCGGACCAACGGAGAATCGGACCAAGGTGCCCGCGACCCCCAGCAATGTGCCAGAGCCCAGCCGTACCGACCCGGCGCTGATTCGCAACTTCTGCATCATCGCCCACATCGACCACGGCAAGTCGACGCTCGCAGACCGGATGCTGCAGATCACCGGCGTCGTCGACCCCCGGCAGATGCGTGCCCAGTACCTCGACCGCATGGACATCGAGCGTGAGCGCGGCATCACCATCAAGTCGCAGGCGGTCCGCCTCCCGTGGGCGCCGAAGACCGGCTCGAACGCCGGGACGACGCACATCCTCAACATGATCGACACCCCGGGCCACGTGGACTTCACGTACGAGGTGTCCCGCTCCCTCGCCGCGTGCGAGGGCACCATCCTGGTGGTCGACGCGGCCCAGGGCATCGAGGCGCAGACCCTCGCCAACCTGTACCTGGCGCTGGAGAACGACCTCACGATCGTCCCGGTGCTGAACAAGATCGACCTGCCGGCCGCGCAGCCGGAGAAGTACGCCGCCGAGATCGCGCACATCATCGGCTGTGACCCGGGTGACGTGCTCCAGGTCAGCGCGAAGACCGGCCTCGGCGTCGAGGACCTGCTGGACCACATCGTCGACACCATCCCGGCCCCGGTCGGCGTCAAGGACGCCCCGGCCCGCGCGATGATCTTCGACTCGGTGTACGACTCCTACCGCGGCGTGGTCACCTACGTCCGTGTCGTGGACGGCCAGCTGACCAAGCGCGAGCGCATCGCGATGATGTCGACCGGCGCCACCCACGAGCTGCTGGAGATCGGTGTCATCTCGCCCGAGCCGAAGGTCGCCGACGGCCTCGGCGTCGGCGAGGTGGGCTACATCATCACCGGTGTGAAGGACGTCCGGCAGTCCAAGGTCGGTGACACGATCACCTCGATGCACAAGGGTGCGACCGAGCCGCTCGGCGGCTACAAGGACCCGCGCCCGATGGTGTTCTCCGGCCTCTACCCGCTGGACGGCTCGGACTACCCGCTGCTGCGCGACGCCCTGGACAAGCTGCGGCTCAACGACGCGGCCCTGGTGTACGAGCCGGAGACCTCGGTCGCGCTCGGCTTCGGCTACCGCTGCGGCTTCCTCGGCCTGCTGCACCTGGAGATCATCCGGGAGCGCCTGGAGCGCGAGTTCAACCTCGACCTGATCTCCACCGCCCCCAACGTGGTCTACCGGGTGATCATGGAGGACGGCACCGAGCACACCGTCACCAACCCGAGCGAGTTCCCCGTCGGCAAGATCGCCGAGGTGTACGAGCCGGTCGTGCGCGGCACCATCCTCGCGCCCAACGAGTTCGTCGGCGCGATCATGGAGCTCTGCCAGTCCCGCCGCGGCAGCCTGCAGGGCATGGACTACCTCTCCGAGGACCGGGTCGAGCTGCGCTACACCCTCCCGCTCGCGGAGATCGTCTTCGACTTCTTCGACCAGTTGAAGTCCAAGACCCGCGGTTACGCCTCGCTCGACTACGAGCCCATCGGCGAGCAGACCGCCGACCTGGTCAAGGTCGACATCCTGCTGCACGGTGACGCGGTGGACGCCTTCTCGGCGATCGTCCACAAGGACAAGGCCTACGGCTACGGCGTGATGATGGCGGGCAAGCTGCAGAAGCTGATCCCCCGCCAGCAGTTCGAGGTGCCGATCCAGGCGGCCATCGGCTCCCGGGTGATCGCCCGTGAGACGGTCCGCGCGATCCGCAAGGATGTCCTCGCCAAGTGCTACGGCGGTGACATCTCGCGCAAGCGCAAGCTGCTGGAGAAGCAGAAGGAAGGCAAGAAGCGGATGAAGATGGTCGGCCGCGTGGAGGTCCCGCAGGAGGCCTTCATCGCCGCGCTGTCCACCGACGCCGAGGCGCCGAAGGAAAAGAAGTAACCGAGGCGAGCCGAAGGGCCCGGGCGTCACGCCCGGGCCCTTTCGCGTTCCCGCGGGGCACTCCGGCGGCGGGGGCGCCGCAGCGGAACGCGGCGCGGGTCGCCGCGGCGGTCACTTCAGGGCGCTGAAGACGGCCGAGACGATCCCGGCCTTGGCCAGCCGGCCCATGGTGCCGGTGAACACGGTGGGCTTCATCGAGTCGTCGGCGTGGACCAGCTGGAGCAGCCCGTCCCGTCGGCCGAGGCTCAGGCACTGCACGACGTACCGGAACGAGAACGGCTTCCCGGTGCGTCCGTCGAGCAGCTTGCCGACGTACTGGCCCTGCGGCAGGGCGGTGGCGCAGCCCATCCGCAGGGTGCCGACGCCGGGGACGGTGACGGCGGCGGCGTCGCCGACCACGTGGACGTCCGGGTGCGAGACCGAGCGCAGGTGGTCGTCCACCAGGGCCCGGCCGCGTTCGTCCACGGCCAGCCCGGCTTCGGCGGCGAGCGGGTGCGGCTCCATCGAGGCGGCCCAGACGGTGAGGTCGGAGTCGACCGGGCCGGCGGTGGTGCGCAGTCCGTCCGGGGTGACCTCGGTGACGGTGGCGTTCTCGTGGAGGTGGACGCCGAGCCGGTCGAGGACGCGCCGGACGTGGGTGCGGCCCTTGGGTGAGTAGATGCCGCCGACCGGGCCGGCCGCGACGATCCGTACCGTCCAGTCGGGGTGGGCTTCGGCGAGTTCGGTGGCCAGCTCGATGCCGGTGGCGCCGCCGCCGACGACGGCGAGCGTGCCGGGCCGGTCGGCTTCGCGGATCCGGTGCCGGACCTCGGCGGCGCGTTCGGCGGGGAGGGCGTGCTCGGCGGCGCCGGGGACGCCGTGCCAGGCGGTGCGGCTGCCGAGGGCGTAGACCAGGGTGTCGTAGGCGAGGCTGGCGCCGTCGTCGAGCCGGACCCGGTGGCCGGCGAGGTCGAGTTCGACGGCGCGGGCCCGGTGGTGCCGGATCGTGCGGCCGCGGGTCAGTTCGCCGATGGCCGGCCAGTCGCGGCCGCGGCCGGCCGCCGCCTCGTGCTGGCGGATGCGGTGCAGGAGCCGCTCCTCGGGGGCGACCAGGGTGACGTCGTGGTGCCGTCCGGCGCCCTTGGCCGCGGTGAGCCCGGCGTACCCGGCGCCCAGGACGACGATCCGCTTTCCGGTGGTGGTGGTGCTGGTCATCTCGTCCGCCTCCGTTCGGTGCGCCCCCGTGGGGCGCTGTTCGGGAAGGGGACGACGCGGCCGGTCGGGATGTGACCGTGACCCGCGTCACAGCACCGCGGAGGGTCCGGCCAGGGGCCTCCGGTGCCTCCGGTGCCTCCGGGGTCTCCCGGGGTCTTCGGAGGTATCCGGGGGTGCCGGAGGGTCGTCGGGGAGTCGTCAGGGGGCCGTGACGGGGCTGATCCGGCCGAGCTTCTCGGGGTTGACGACGACGTACGCCTCGGTGATCCGTCCGTCGGTCACGGTGAAGGCGAGCACGCCGCCGACGGTGCCGCCGGCCCGGTCGTACCAGACGAGGCCGGGTTCGCCGTTGACCAGGGCGTGGCCGATCGCCGTGTCGGGGGTGAACCACTTGGCGACCAGGCCGGCCACCATGCGGGACACCCGGTCGGCGCCGTGGATGGGGCGGACGCCGGCGCGGACGATGCCGCCGCCGTCGGAGTGCCAGACCACGTCCGGGTCGAGGACCTCCATCAGGGCGAGGATGTCGCCGCGGCTGCTGGCGGCGGCGAAGGCTTCGACCGCCTGGCGGTGCTCGGCGGTGCCGGTGCCGCCGCCGCGCCGGCTGCCGTCCTTGACCCGGCGGCGGGCCCGGGAGGCGAGCTGGCGGGCGGCGTCGGCGGATCGGTCCAGCGAGGCGCCGATCTCCTCGAAGCCGACCGCGAAGACGTCGTGCAGCACGAAGGCGGCCCGCTCGGCCGGGGAGAGCTGTTCCAGGACGGCGAGCAGGGCGAGCGAGACGGACTCGCCGCGTTCGGCGAGGTCGGCGGGGGTGTCGGGGCCGTCCGCGTAGGAGACGGCCGGTTCGGGCAGCCACTCGCCGTAGTAGGCCTCCCGGCGGGCCCGGGCGGAGCCCAGCTGGTCGTAGCAGAGCCGGGTGACGACGGTGGTCAGGAAGGCGCGGGGGTCGGCGACGGTGGAGCGGTCGGCGGCCTGCCAGCGGAGCCAGGCGTCCTGCAGGACGTCCTCGGCGTCGGTGAAGGAGCCGAGCAGGCGGTAGGCGACCGAGCCCAGGTAACGGCGGTTGGCCTCGAAGGCGTCCGGTGCGGCCGGGGGCTGGTCGTCGATCACGGGCCCAAGGTAGCTCCCGCCGGGCCCGGTTGCGAAGACCGGGGCGGGCGGGGCGGGGCCGGGCCCGGACGCGCGAAGGGCCGGGGCGGAAGGTTCCGCCCCGGCCCGCCGGTCCGCCTCGCGTCAGTCCACCTCGGCCACGGCCTCCGCGAACTGGGCCTGGTAGAGCCGGGCGTAGGCGCCGTCGGCGGCGATCAGTTCGTCGTGCGAGCCCTGCTCGACGATCGAGCCGTTCTCCATCACCAGGATCACGTCGGCGTCCCGGATGGTGGAGAGCCGGTGGGCGATCACGAAGCTGGTGCGGCCGGTGCGCAGCCGGGCCATGGCCCGCTGGATGAGCACCTCGGTACGGGTGTCGACGGAGCTGGTCGCCTCGTCCAGGACCAGGATGGACGGCTGGGCGAGGAAGGCGCGGGCGATGGTGATGAGCTGCTTCTCGCCGGCGCTGACGTTGGCGCCCTCGTCGTCGATGACGGTGTCGTAGCCGTCCGGGAGGGTGCGCACGAAGCGGTCGACGTGGGCGGCCTTGGCGGCTTCGACGACCTGTTCGTGGGTGGCGCCGCGGGCTCCGTAGGCGATGTTGTCGGCGATGGAGCCGCCGAACAGCCAGGTGTCCTGGAGGACCATGCCGATGCCGGAGCGCAGGTCCTCGCGGGACATCGCGGAGATGTCGACGCCGTCGAGGGTGATCCGTCCGGAGCTGACCTCGTAGAACCGCATCAGCAGGTTGACCAGGGTGGTCTTGCCGGCGCCGGTGGGGCCGACGATGGCGACCGTGTGGCCGGGTTCGACCTTGAGTGAGAGGTCCTCGATGAGCGGCTTGTCGGGGTCGTAGCGGAAGGAGACGTCCTGGAAGGCGACCCGGCCGTGCACGGCGTCGGGCTTCTCGGGAACGGCGGGTTCGGCGCTCTGCTCGGGGGCGTCGAGGAGTTCGAAGACGCGCTCGGCGGAGGCGACGCCGGACTGGACCAGGTTGGCCATGCTGGCGACCTGGGTGAGCGGCTGGCTGAACTGCCGGGAGTACTGGATGAACGCCTGCACGTCGCCGATGGACAGGGCGCCGCCGGCGACCCGCAGACCGCCGACGACGGCGACCAGCACGTACTGCAGGTTGCCGATCAGCATCATCGCGGGCTGGATGATCCCGGAGATGAACTGGGCCTTGTAACTGGCTTCGTACAGGGCCTCGTTGTGCTCGCGGAAGGTTTCGGCGGCCTCGCGCTGGCGGCCGAAGACCTTGACCAGGGTGTGGCCGGTGTACATCTCCTCGATGTGGGCGTTGAGCTGGCCGGTGGACTTCCACTGCTGGACGAACTGGGGCTGCGCCCTCTTGCCGACCTTGGTGGCGACGACCACCGAGACCGGCACGGAGACCAGGGCGATCACGGCGAGCAGCGGGGAGATCCAGAACATCATGGCCAGCACGCCGACCACGGTGAGCAGCGAGTTGACGACCTGTCCCATGGTCTGCTGCATGGACTGGCCGATGTTGTCGATGTCGTTGGTGACCCGGCTGAGGACTTCGCCGCGCGGCTGCTTGTCGAAGTAGCTGAGCGGCAGCCGGGCGAGCTTGGCCTCGACGTCCTGGCGCAGCCGGTAGCTGGCGAGCTGGATGGCCTTGGTGGCCAGGCGGCCCTGGAAGACTCCGAAGACGGCGGAGGCGACGTAGATGCCGAGCACCCAGAGCAGGACGGTGCCGATGGCGCCGAAGTCCATGCCCTGGCCGGGGGTGAAGTCGACGGCGGAGAGCAGGTCGGCGACGCCGCCCTGGCCGTGGGCGCGCAGTCCGTCGATGACCTGGGCCTTGGAGGTGCCGGGCGCGAAGCGGGCGCCGACGACGCCGGCGAAGATCAGGTCGGTGGCGTTGCCGAGGATCTTGGGGCCGATGACGGCGCAGCCGATGCCGAGCACGCCGAGGAGCAGGACGCCGACGAGGATGTTGCGTTCGGGGCGCAGCAGGCCGAGGACGCGCTTGCCGGAGCCCTTGAAGTCCATGGACTTCTCGGCTCCCTGGCCGCCCATGAAGCGGCCGGGGCCGGCGGGGCCGCGGCGGGCGGCGGCGGCCTGGGAGTCGGTGGTCAGTCCGCCGGCGGCCTTGGCCGGGGCGGCCGGTGCCGGGCCGGGTTTGGTCAGATCGGCTTTCGCGGTGTCCGCGGTGTCCGCGGTGGGGCTTCCGGGGCTGGTCACGCCGCCTCCTGCTCGGTGAGCTGGGAGAGCACGATCTCCCGGTACGTCGGGTTGTCGGCCATCAGTTCGCGGTGGGTGCCGGTGCCGACGACGGCGCCCTCGTCGAGGACGACGATCCGGTCGGCGTCGCGGATGGTGGACACGCGTTGGGCGACGATCAGGACGGTGGCGTCAGAGGTCTCGCGGGAGAGGGCCTTGCGCAGTCTGGCGTCGGTGGCGTAGTCGAGTGCGGAGAAGGAGTCGTCGAAGAGGTAGACGGAGGGCTTGCGCACGAGGGCGCGGGCGATGGCGAGGCGTTGGCGCTGGCCGCCGGAGACGTTGCTGCCGCCCTGGGCGATGGGGGCGTCGAGGCCTTCGGGGAGCTTTTCGACGAAGTCCTTGGCCTGGGCGATCTCCAGGGCGTGCCAGAGGTCCTCGTCGGTGGCGTCGGGCCGGCCGTAGCGGAGGTTGCTGGCGACGGTGCCGGTGAACAGGTAGGGCTTCTGGGGGACGATGCCGACGTTGTCGGCGATCGTGTCGGCGCCGAGTTCGCGGACGTCGATGCCGTCGAGCAGGACCTGGCCGGAGGTGGCGTCGAAGAGCCGGGGGACGAGGCCGAGGAGGGTGGACTTGCCGCTGCCGGTGGAGCCGATGATGGCGGTGGTCTCGCCGGGGCGGGCGGTGAGGTCGATGCCGCGCAGGACGGAGGCCTCGGCGCCGGGGTAGCGGAAGTCGACGGCGCGCAGTTCGAGGTTGCCGCGGCGGGGGACCTCGGTGGTGGGCGTGGCGGGCGGGACGACGCTGGACTCGGTGCCGAGGACTTCCTGGACGCGTTCGGCGCAGACCTCGGCGCGGGGCACCATCATGAACATGAAGGTGGCCATCATGACGCTCATCAGGATCTGCATCAGGTAGGAGAGGAAGGCGGTGAGCGCGCCGATCTCCATGGCACCGCTGTCGATGCGGTGGGCGCCGAACCAGAGGACGGCGACGCTGGAGACGTTCACGACGAGCATGACGGCGGGGAACATGACGGCCATCAGCCGGCCGACGTGGCGGGCGACGTCGGTGAGGTCCTCGTTGGCGGTGGCGAAGCGGGCCTGTTCCTGGCCGTCCTTGACGAAGGCGCGGATGACCCGGATGCCGGTGATCTGTTCGCGCAGGACCCGGTTCACGGTGTCGATCCGTTCCTGCATGCTGCGGAACTGCGGGCGCAGCGCGCGGACCAGGAGGACGACGACGACGGCGAGGGCGGGGATGACGGCGAGCAGCAGGCCGGACAGCGGGACGTCCTGGTTGAGCGCCATGATGATGCCGCCGACGCACATGATCGGTGCGGCGACCATGAGCGTGAAGCTCATCAGGGCGAGCATCTGGATCTGCTGGACGTCGTTGGTGGTGCGGGTGATCAGGGAGGGGGCGCCGAACTGGCCGACCTCGCGGGCGGAGAAGCTCTGCACCCGGTCGAAGACGGCGGCGCGGACGTCCCGGCCGAAGGCCATGGCGACGCGGGAGCCGATGAGGACGGCGCCGATGGAGCAGAGCGCCTGGAGGACGGTCACGCCGATCATCACCCCGCCGACTCGCAGGATGTAGCCGGTGTCGCCCTTGACCACGCCGTCGTCGATGATGTCGGCGTTGAGCGTCGGCAGGTAGAGCGCCGCGAGGGTGGACACCAGCTGGAGGAGCACCAGCAGGGTGATCGGTCGGGAGTAGGGGCGCAGGTACGCCCTCAGCAGTCTGATCAGCACTTGCACACTCTTGTCGTCGCCGGTCGGGTTCGCACCCCAATTCTCGTTCTTCTGTAGCGTCGTACAGGCCATTCGGCGTGTGGGAACCGGGGGTTTGCCGGGCTTTTGCCGAACCGTCCGGCAGTTCGCTCGTTGGTTTCCACGCGGGCCGCGTCCGTCGGCGCGGCGTGGTCACCGGTGCCGTCGGGGCGTGCCGTCCGGCTTCGCCCCCTTACGGAATGACCGGTTTCCCCCTAGGCTGCTGGTTGCCCCCTTGTTACCGACCGGTACCGTCCAGGTGAACCCGGGGCCCGGTGACCGCCCCCACGGCCGCCGAGACAATCCCTCAGACGGCCACCCGCCCCCGGAGGTCCTCGTTGAGTTCCGCGCAGTCCTTGATCGACTCCGGCAGGCCCGACCTCGTCGCCGGGCGTCCCGCATCCGTCGCCCACCTGTTCCTGGAGCGGGTCGCCGCGACCCCGAACGGCGAGGCCTACCGCTACCCCGCCCCGGTCGACGAGCAGGCCGCCGACGGCGCGCCCGGCGCGGAGCAGTGGCGCTCGCTGACCTGGGCGCAGACCGCGACCAGGGTCAAGGCGGTGGCCGCCGGTCTGATGGCGCTCGGCATCCAGCCGGAGGACCGGGTCGCCCTGGCGTCGTCCACCCGGCTCGAATGGGTCCTCGCGGACCTCGGCGCCATGTGCGCGGGCGCCGCGATCACGACCGTCTACCCGAGCACCAACGAGGACGAGACCGCCTTCATCCTGTCCGACTCGGGCTCCCGGGCGCTGTTCGCGGAGAACGCCGCCCAGCTGGCCAAGGCCGCCGCGCAGCTGGAGAAGCTGCCCGAGCTGCGCACCGTCGTCCTGTTCGACGCCCCCGACGAGGCCCCCGACGCGGCCGGCCTCGACGTGCTCACCCTCGCCGAGCTGGAACGGCGCGGCACCGAGTACCTGGCGGAGCACCCGGACGCGGTCGAGAAGGCCGTCGAGGGGCTGGGCAAGGAACAGCTGGCCACCCTGATCTACACCTCCGGCACCACCGGCCGCCCCAAGGGCGTGCGACTGGTGCACGACTGCTGGGCGTACGAGGGCCGGGCGCAGGAGGCCAGCGGGCTGCTGCGCTCCGACGACGTGCAGTTCATGTGGCTGCCGCTGTCGCACGTCTTCGGCAAGACGCTGATCTCGGGGCAGATCGCCACCGGCCACGTGATGGCGCTGGACGGCCGGGTGGACCGGATCATCCACAACCTGCCGGTGATCCGGCCGACCATCATGGCCTCGGCGCCGCGCATCTTCGAGAAGGTCTACAACGGCATCGCGGGCAAGGCCCGTGCCGAGGGCGGCGCCAAGTACAAGATCTTCCTGTGGGCGGCCAAGGTCGCCCGCGAGCACGCCCGGGCCGTCCAGGAGAGCCGCGTCGCCACCGGCACCGGCACCGCCCCGTTCGGGCTGCGGGTGCAGCACTCGCTGGCCGACAAGCTGGTGTACGCGAAGATCCGGGCGGCCTTCGGCGGGCGGCTGCGCGGCGCGGTCTCCGGCAGCGCCGCCCTCGCCCCCGAGATCGGCTACTTCTTCCTCGGCGCGGGCGTGCCGATCCTGGAGGGCTACGGCCTCAGTGAGACCAGCGCCGGCTCCTGCGTGAACCGCGAGGAGGACGTGCGGATCGGCACGGTGGGCCGCGCGCTGCCCGGCACCGAGGTGCGGATCGCCGAGGACGGCGAGATCCTGCTGCGCGGCCCGGGCATCATGCGCGGCTACCACAACCTGCCGGAGAAGACCGCGGAGGTGCTGGAGCCGGACGGCTGGTTCCACACCGAGGACATCGGCGAGCTCAGCCCGGACGGCTTCCTGCGGATCACCGACCGCAAGAAGGACCTGTTCAAGACCTCCGGCGGCAAGTACGTGGCGCCCAGCGAGGTCGAGGGCAAGTTCAAGGCGGTCTGCCCGTTCGTCAGCAACATCCTGGTGATCGGCAACGGCCGCAACTACTGCACCGCGCTGATCGGCCTGGACGAGGCGGTCCTCATGCCGTGGGCCGCCGAGCACGGCCTGGCGGGCAGGTCCTACGCCGAGCTGGCCGCCGAGCCGGCCGTCCACGAGCTGATCGAGGGCTTCGTGAAGCGGCTCAACGCGGGGCTGCAGCGCTGGCAGACGATCAAGAGGTTCCACCTGCTGCCGCGCGACCTCGACATCGAGCACGGCGAGCTCACCCCGAGCCTGAAGATCAAGCGCCCGGTGGTGGAGCGGACCTACGCCGACGCCGTGACCGCGATGTACGCGGGCGCCAACGAGGCCTGACCCACCCCGTCCCCGTACGGTCCGCGCGTGCGCCGCGGACCGTACGGGAGCTCCGCGGGCCGTACGGGACAATGGGGGCATGCCCTCCGCACTCCCCGACGGCGAACCCGTGCCGTCCGACGGTTCCCTGCCCGCGCACGCCCTCGCCGGGCTCGGCAGCCGGCCGTTCGGCTTCTACCTGCACGTGCCGTACTGCGCCAGCCGCTGCGGCTACTGCGACTTCAACACCTACACCGCCACCGAGCTGCGCTCCTCCGGGGCCGTCGCCTCCCAGGAGACGTACGCCGACAACGTGGTCGCCGAGGTCCGGCTGGCCCGGCGGGTGCTCGGGGACGCGGAACTGCCGGTGCGCACCGTCTTCCTCGGCGGCGGCACCCCCACCCTGCTGCCCGCCCGCGACCTGGTGAAGATGCTCGCCGCGATCCGCGACGAGTTCGGGCTCGCCCCGGACGCGGAGGTCACCACCGAGGCCAACCCGGAGTCCGTCGACCCGGCGTACCTGGCCGAGCTGCGCGAGGGCGGCTACAACCGGATCTCCTTCGGCATGCAGAGCGCCCGGCCCCACGTGCTGAGCCTGCTCGACCGCCACCACACCCCGGGCCGCCCCGAGGCCTGCGTCGCCGAGGCCCGCGAGGCCGGTTTCGAGCACGTCAACCTGGACCTGATCTACGGCACCCCGGGCGAGTCCGACGACGACTGGCGGGCCTCCCTGGACGCGGCGATCGGCGCCGGACCGGACCACGTCTCCGCGTACTCCCTGATCGTCGAGGAGGGCACCAAGCTCGCCGCCCGGGTCAAGCGCGGCGAACTGCCGATGATCGACGACGACGTGCACGCCGACCGCTACCTCATCGCCGAGCAGGCGCTCTCCGCCGCCGGGTACCGGTGGTACGAGGTCTCCAACTGGGCCACCACCCCCGAGGGCCGCTGCCGCCACAACGAGCTCTACTGGACCGGCGCCGACTGGTGGGGCGCCGGCCCCGGCGCGCACAGCCACGTCGGCGGCGTCCGCTGGTGGAACGCCAAGCACCCGGCCGCCTACGCGCAGGCCCTCGCCGAGGGCCGCACCCCGGCGCTGGGCCGCGAGGTCCTGGCGGACGAGGACCGCCGCGTCGAACGCGTCCTGCTGGAGCTGCGCCTGGTCGAGGGCGTCGCCCTCGACCTGCTCACCGACACCGGCCGGAAGGCCGCCGACCGGGCCCTCGCCGACGGCCTGCTCGCCGAGGAGCCCTACCGGCGGGGCCGCGCCGCCCTCACCCTCCGGGGGAGGTTGCTGGCCGACGGGGTCGTGCGTGACCTCGTGGACTGACGTTCGTTGACGTGGTGTCAGCCGTCGGAGGGAGCGCGCAATGACCGCCATCGATGGCCGGATGACGGGGATCTTCGAGAACCTGGAGGCTCCGGAGGGCGTCAAGGCCGAGCTCATCCGGGGGGGGGGGGGGGAAATCGTGATGACGGCCGGGCCGGACACGGTCCACAACCTCATCGTCTCCGCGATTCAGCACCAAACTCCCTACGCACGGTTCCGGGCGCTGCAGACCCAGGATCTGATCATCTCCGGCGAGGCCGGCGAACCCCAGCCGGATCTGGTCGTCTTCGAGCGGGGTGTCGTCCCGGAGGCGGGCCGTCTGCTGCCCGCCTCCGCGGTGACCGTGGCGGTCGAGGTGGTTTCCAGGACCAGCGTGCACCGGGACTACCGGACCAAGCGCGAGATGTACGCCCAGGGCGGGATCCCGGCGTACCTCATCGTCGATCCGCTCAAGGGTGTGTGCGTGCTCCTCACGGATCCGACCACCGACACGGCTTCCGGTGTCCCCGTGTACTGGGCCGAACGGACCAGCAAGTTCGGCGATCCGATCGAGGTCGACGTGCTCGGCGTCACGCTCGACACCTCGGAGTTCCGGACCTACGCCTGATCCGGCAGCGTCACGAAGTCGATCAGTTCCTCGACCCGGCCCAGCAGTTCGGGCTCCAGGTCCTTGTAGCTGTCCACCCCGGACAGGATCCGCTTCCACGCCGCCGGGGTGTCGACCGGCCAGCCCAGGCGGCGGCAGGTGCCCTCCTTCCAGTCCTCGCCGCGGGGGACGGCGGGCCAGCCGGGGATGCCGACGGAGGAGGGCTTCACGGCCTGCCAGACGTCGATGTAGGGGTGGCCGACGACCAGGACGGACTCCCCGGTGACCTGCGCGGCGATGCGGTGCTCCTTCGTCCCCGGGAGCAGGTGGTCGACCAGGACGCCGAGGCGGCGGCCGGGGCCGGGGGCGAAGTCGGCGACGATCGCGGGCAGGTCGTCGATGCCGCGCAGGTACTCCACCACGACGCCCTCGATCCGCAGGTCGTCGCCCCAGACCCGCTCGACCAGCTCGGCGTCGTGCCGGCCCTCGACGTAGATCCGCGACTCCCGGGCGACCCGGGCGCGGGCGCCGGGCACGGCGACCGAGCCGGAGGCGGTGCGGCCGGGCGTGCGGGGCGCCGCGGGGGCGGCGGGACGGACCAGGGTGACCACCGAGCCCTCCAGCAGGAAGCCGCGCGGCACCAGCGGGAACACCCGGTGCTTGCCGAAGCGGTCCTCCAGGGTGACGGTGAACCCCTCGGCGGTCTTCTCACAGCGCACCACGGCCCCGCAGAAGCCGGTCGCCGCCTCCTCGACCACCAGGTCCCGCTCGGCGGGCACCTCCGGGGCGGGGGTCTGCTTCTTCCACGGTGGGGTCAGGTCGGGTCCGTACTGGCGGCTGCGCATACGGGTGATCATAGGGAGGGCGGACGGTGCGTCAGAGGCCCGGCGCGCCCCAGACCGGGAACCAGCGGCTCAGGTCCTTCTCCAGCCGCAGGTCGTTCCCCAGCATCGCGTTGACCTGCAGTTCCAGCGGGCTGTTGCGCTTCTCCCCGCCGCCGGGCATCGGGGCGAACGGGTAGAAGGTGCCGCGCTTGTAGAGGTAGACCAGGGCCAGCGACTGCCCCTGCGCGTCGCGGAAGCCGACCAGCGAACAGAGCAGCTGCGGCCCGAAGCCGTTCGCCTCCAGTTCGCTGTTGACCGCGTGCAGGTCGTTCACCAGCTCCGGCAACTCCCCGGGGGAGTGCCGGGCGAGCAGCCACGAGTAGCCGTAGTCGTCCTTGGAGGCCTCCACCGGGACGCCGCCGCGCTCGGTGTCGGCGTCCAGCAGCGCCCGCACCTGCTGCTCCACCTGGACGAAGGCCGCGCCCTCGACGGCCGCGAAGCAGACCGAGCCGAGCCCGGTGGGCAGGAAGCCGGTGGCGGCCTCCAGGGTGAGCGCGGCGGACGGCACGCCGAACAGCTGGTCGAGGTCGGGCTTGACGGGCTTGGTGCGGCCGAACAGGGCGTCCAGGATTCCCACGGCGGTCCTTTCGTGTGCTCGGACGGTCAGCGGCCGAGCTGCTCGGAGATCTTCGCCAGCTGCGCCAGCCGCGTCTCCAGCGTCGGGTGGGTGGAGAACAGCTGCGAGGCCGTCTCCCGGGCGCTCAGCGCGGGCGCGAAGTAGAAGGCGTTGTAGGGCTGCGACTTGCGCAGGTCCTCGGTGGGGATGGCGGAGATCTGCCCGGTCACCTTGGTGAGCGCCGAGGCGAGCGCGCTGGGCCGGCCGGTGAGCTGGGCGGCGGCGCGGTCGGCGGCCAGCTCGCGGTAGCGGGACAGCAGCCGGGTGAGCAGGAAGCTGATCGCGTAGACGACCATCGAGACCAGCGGGATGATCAGCGCCAGGATCGCCGTGTTCTGGTCGTTGTTGTTGCGGCCGCCGCCCATGAACCCGCCGTACACGGCGATCCTGGTCATCGCTCCGGCGAGCACGCCGAGGAAGCCGGCGATCGTCATCACCGCGACGTCCCGGTGGGCGACGTGGGACAGCTCGTGCGCGAGGACGCCCTCCAGTTCCTCGGGCTCCAGCCGGCGCAGCAGGCCGGTGGTGACGCAGACCACCGCGTTCTGCGGGTTGCGGCCGGTGGCGAAGGCGTTGGGCATGTCGTTGTCGGCGACCGCCACGCGGGGTTTGGGCATGTCGGCCAGCGCGCAGAGCCGGTCGATCGTGCCGTGCAGTTGGGGGAAGTCCTCCGGGGACACCTGGTGGGCTCCCATGGCCCGTTCGGTGATCTTGTCACTGAACCAGAACTGGGCCACGAACAGCCCGCCGGAGATCAGGACGATCAGCGGCCATGCGCCGCGCAGCAGCGCGATCAGCAGGCCGGTGAAACCGACGTACAGCAGCCCGATCACGAACATCGTGGCGACCATGCGGCCGGTCAGGCCGCGGTCGGGCGCGAAACGGGTGTGCTGGCCCGAGCTCGACATCGCTTGCTCCTCCATTCGCCGTCGCTTTCGATGCTGCCACCCGGACGGCCGCGAGGCACCACCCCCGCGCCGGGAAGCGTGAACGCTCCCCGTCCCGCGGGCCGTACCCGGAACTGCGGGCAGGATCACTCCGGTCCGGCCGTTCCTGCCGTAGGACCCGGGCCTTACACTGGCAGGTACGGTTCTGGCACTCGCGCGTTCAGAGTGCCAGGACCGGGGCCTCCCGGAGCGGCCCGCAGCACTCAGGGACACAGACGGACAACGTGCGAAGACGGAGGTGCGTGCCCCATGGCCGGAGAGGTCCGCCAGCTGGACGACCGCAAGCTCGCCGTGCTCCGCGCGATCGTGCAGGACTACGTGGGCACCGAGGAGCCGGTCGGGTCCAAGGCCCTCGTGGAGCGGCACAATCTCGGGGTCTCGCCGGCGACGGTCCGCAACGACATGGCGGCGCTGGAGGAGGAGGGCTACATCCACCAGCCGCACACCAGCGCCGGCCGCATCCCGACCGACAAGGGGTACCGCCTCTTCGTCGACCGGCTCGCCGAGGTCAAGCCGATGAGCGCCCCCGAGCGCCGGGCGATCCGGCACTTCCTGGACGGCGCGGTCGACCTGGACGACGTGGTCGCGCGCACCGTGCGGCTGCTCGCCCAGCTGACCCGGCAGGTCGCGGTCGTCCAGTACCCGTCGCTGACGCGCTCGACCGTCCGGCACATCGAGCTGGTGGCGCTGGCCCCGGCCAAGGTGATGCTGGTGCTGATCACCAACACCGGCCGGGTCGAGCAGCGGATGGTCGACTGCCCGGGTACGGTCGGCGAGACGGTCCTGGCGGACCTGCGGACCGCGCTGAACGGCAGAGCGGCCGGCCGCCTCCTCCCGGACGTCCCGGGGCTGCTGGAGGAACTCCCGGCGATGTTCGAGCAGGCCGACCGGCCGACCGTCAGCACGGTCCTGGCGACCCTGTTCGAGACGCTCGCGGAACAGAACGAGGAACGGATCATGCTGGCCGGCACGGCCAATCTGACCCGCTTCGGCCACGACTTCCCCCTCACCATCCAGCCGGTGCTGGAGGCCCTGGAGGAGCAGGTCATCCTGCTCCGCCTCCTGGGTGAGACCAATGACGCCGCGATGACGGTCCGGATCGGGCGGGAGAACGCCTACGAAGGGCTGATTTCCACCTCGGTCGTGTCGGTCGGTTACGGTTCGGGCGACGAGAGCGTGGCCAAACTGGGTGTGATCGGTCCGACCCGGATGGACTACCCGGGCACAATGGGGGCGGTGCGGGCGGTGGCGCGGTACGTGGGTCAGATCCTGGCCGAGTCGTAGCAAACAGCCGTCGGACATCCTGACGGCGTCCAGTCGCAGCACTACTACAGGCGGAACAAGCGGAGCATTTGGTGGCCACGGACTACTACGCGGTACTCGGCGTCCGACGGGATGCGGGGCAGGACGAGATCAAGAAGGCGTTCCGGCGCCTGGCACGCGAACTGCACCCGGACGTCAACCCGGACCCGAAGACGCAGGAGCGGTTCAAGGAGATCAACGCCGCCTACGAGGTGCTCTCCGACCCGCAGAAGCGCCAGGTCTACGACCTCGGCGGCGACCCGCTGTCCCCGGGCGGGGGCGGTGCGGGCGGCTTCGGCGCGGGCGCGGCGGGCTTCGGCTTCTCCGACATCATGGACGCCTTCTTCGGCGCCGCGGCCGGCCAGCGCGGCCCGCGCTCGCGCACCCGCCGCGGCCAGGACGCCATGATCCGGCTGGAGATCACCCTGGAGGAGGCCGCGTTCGGCACCACCAAGGAGCTCCAGGTCGACACCGCCGTCACCTGCACCACGTGCAGCGGCGAGGGCGCGGCCCCCGGCACCTCCGCCCAGACCTGCGACATGTGCCGCGGCAAGGGCGAGGTCTCCCAGGTCACCCGGTCCTTCCTGGGCCAGGTCATGACCTCCCGCCCCTGCCCGCAGTGCCAGGGCTTCGGCACCGTCGTGCCGACCCCGTGCCCGGAGTGCGCCGGCGACGGCCGGGTCCGCGCCCGTCGCACCCTGACCGTCAAGATCCCGGCCGGTGTCGACAACGGCACCCGGATCCAGCTGGCCGGCGAGGGCGAGGTCGGCCCCGGCGGCGGCCCGGCCGGCGACCTGTACGTCGAGATCGCCGAGTCCGCCCACGCGATCTTCCAGCGGCGCGGCGACGACCTGCACTGCACCGTCACCATCCCGATGACGGCTGCCTCGCTCGGCACCCAGGTGCCGCTGCAGACCCTGGACGGCCTGGAGGAGGTCGACATCCGGCCCGGCACCCAGTCCGGCCAGTCGATCCCGCTGCACGGCCGCGGCATCACCCACCTGCGCGGGGGCGGCCGGGGCGACCTGATAGTGCACGTCGAGGTGAAGACGCCCACCAAGCTCGACCCCGAGCAGGAGGAGCTGCTGCGCCGTCTGGCGGTGCTGCGCGGCGAGGAGCGGCCCTCCGGCCAGTTCGCGCCCGGCCAGCAGGGCCTGTTCTCCCGGCTGAAGGACGCCTTCAACGGCCGGTAGCCGTCGCGCGGGGGTGCCGGGGGCCGACCCCGGCACCCCTTTCGCGTGCCCCCGCCGGTTCCCCCTCCCGCCCCAGGCCCCGCCCCGGAAAGGTGCCCCCGCATGACCGCGCCCGTCTTCGTCGTCGAGACCGAACGGATCGCCGCCGCCGCGCCCGGCGCGCTGGTGCGCCTGGACGGCCCGGAGGGGCGGCACGCGGCCGCGGTGAAGCGCCTGGAGGCCGGTGAGGCGGTGACCCTCGCCGACGGACGGGGGCTCGGCGTGGACGGAACGGTCGCCACGGTGCACGGCAAGGACGCGATCGACGTCGCGGTCGCCGCGGTGCGGCGCGAGCCGGAGCCCGCGCCGCGGATCGTCGTCGTCCAGGCGCTGCCGAAGGGCGACCGCGGCGAACTGGCCGTGGAGACCATGACCGAGGTCGGTGTGGACGTGGTGATCCCCTGGGCGGCCTCCCGCTGCATCACCCAGTGGAAGGGCGAGCGCGGCGCCAAGGCGCTCGCCAAGTGGCGGGCCACCGCCCGGGAGGCGGGCAAGCAGTCCCGTCGGCTGCGCTTCCCCGAGGTGCGCGACCCGATGACCACCAGGCAGCTGGCACCGGTGCTCGCCGGGGCCGCGTTCGCCGCCGTGCTGCACGAGGAGGGCGCCGAACCGCTGGCGCACGCCGCGCTGCCCGCCGCCGGCGACCTCGTGCTCGTCGTCGGCCCGGAGGGCGGGGTGTCCCCGGAGGAGCTGGCCGCGTTCGCCGACGCGGGAGCGAAGCCGTACCGGCTGGGCCCCTCGGTGCTGCGCACCTCCACCGCCGGGGTGGCCGCCGGCGCGCTGCTGCTGGGACGCACCCGCCGCTGGGCGTAGCCCGCCGTACTACGGTCCCGCGGCCGGGTCCAGCGGGCTCGCCCGAGTGGCCCGACTCTGCCGAAAAGCCCGGCGGCTCGTACGCGTACGTGCCTACCCTGGCCGCGTGACGGACTCCCTGAGCACCCCCGCGGGCGCCTACCTGCGCCACCCCCACCTGCACGGCGACCTGGTCACCTTCGTCGCCGAGAACGACCTCTGGCTCGCCCCGCTGGAGGGCGGCCGGGCCTGGCGGCTGACGGCCGACCACCTGCCGGTCCACGACCCCCGGTTCTCCCCGGACGGGCGGCACATCGCCTTCACCTCCACCCGGGACGGCGCGCCCGAGGTGCACGTGGTGCCGGTGGACGGCGGCCCGTCCCGCCGGCTCACCCACTGGGGCAGCGGCCAGACCCGGGTCCAGGGCTGGACGGCCGACGGCCGCCCGATCGCCACCACCACCGCCGGCCAGGCCACCCCGCGCCGCACCTGGGCGCACGCCGTGCCGCCGGACGGCGGCGAGCCCGCGCGACTGCCGTACGGGCCGGTCGGCGGGATCGCCTTCGAGCCGGGCGGCGACCGGGTGCTGCTGGCCAGCGCCGCGATCCGCGAACCGGCCTGGTGGAAGCGCTACCGGGGCGGCCGGGCGGGCAAGCTGTGGCTGGGCCGGGAGGAGTTCGCCCGGGTCCACGAGGAGCTGGACGGGCAGCTGTCCTCGCCCCTGTGGGTGGCCGGCGGGGACGGCGGCCGCATCGCCTTCCTGTCCGACCACGAGGGCGTCGCCGAACTGTGGTCCAGCCTCCCGGACGGCACCGACCTGCGCCGCCACACCACCGGCACGGACGGCTTCTACGCCCGCAACGCCGCCACCGACGGCACCCGGGTGGTGTTCCACCGGGCCGGTGACGTCTGGCTGCTGGACGACCTGGCCGGCGCCGAGCCGCGCCGCCTGGACATCCGGCTGGCCGGCCCGCGCAGCGGCCGCCGCCCCCGCCCGGTGCCCGCCGCGCACTGGCTGGAGTCCGTCGCCCCCGACCGCACCGGCCGGGCCAGCGCCGTCGTGGTGCGCGGCAGCGTGCACTGGCTGACCCACCGCGAGGGCCCGGCCCGGGTGCTGGACGAGACGCCGGGCGTGCGCGGGCGCCTGGTGCGGGTGGTGCCGGGCGAGGACGGCTCCCAGGGCGTGCTCTGGGTGTCCGACGCCGAGGGCGAGGACGCCCTGGAGTTCGCGCCCGCCGTGCACGGCGCCGAGCGCCGCCGGCTGGCCGCCGGGCAGCTCGGCCGGGTCAACGCGCTGACGGTCTCCCCGGACGGCAAGCAGGCCGCGCTCGGCGTGCACGACGGCCGGGTGCTGCTGGTGGCGCTCGCCGACGGCACCGTGCACGAGCTGGACCGCAGCACCGACGGCGAGGTCAGCGGGCTGGTCTTCAGCCCGGACTCGGCCTGGCTGGCCTGGTCGCGGCCGGTGCCGGGGCTGGGCCCGTACTCGCTGCGCCAGATCGTGCTGGCCAACCTGGCCACCCGCACCGTGAGCGAGGCCACCCAGCAGCGCTTCATCGACACCTCGCCGGCCTTCACCGCGGACGGCCGCTACCTGGCGTTCCTGTCGGTGCGCAACTTCGACCCGGTCTACGACTCGCACGTCTTCGACCTGTCGTTCCCCAACGGCTGCCGCCCGTACCTGATCACGCTGGCGGCCGACACGCCGTCCCCGTTCGGCCCGCAGCGGGCCGGGCGCCCGCTCGGCGGGGAGGAGGACGAGCCGCGGGCCAAGAAGGCCGACGGTGAGGAGGGCGGCGGCGACGCCGCACCGGTGACCAGGGTGGACCTGGACGGCATCGCCGACCGGATCGTCCCGTTCCCGGTCGAGGGCGGCCTGTTCGGCACCCTGCGGGCCGCCAAGGACGGCCTGCTGTGGACCAGGGTCCCACTGCTCGGCGAACTCGGCGACGAGGCGGCCTCCCTGGAGGACGATCGGCCCCGGCCGGTGCTGGAGCGCTTCGACCTGAAGAAGCGCCGGGCCGAGCAACTGGTGCACGACGTCGACGGTTTCGCGGTCAGCGGGGACGGCAGCCGGGTCGCCGTGCTGGACGAGGGCGAGCTGCGGATCGTCCCGGCCGACCACAAGGCGGCCGGCGAGGACGACGAGACCGCCGTGGACCTCGCCCGGCTGCGGGTCACCGTCGACCCGGCCGCCGAGTGGCGGCAGATGTTCGCCGAGAACGGCCGGCTGATGCGGGACAACTTCTGGCGCCCCGACCTGGCCGGCGTGGACTGGGCCGGCGTCCTGGAGCGCTACCGGCCGCTGGTCGAGCGGGTCGGCTCGCACGACGACCTGGTGGACCTGCTCTGGGAGGTGCACGGCGAACTCGGCACCTCGCACGCCTACGTCGTCCCGTACGGCGCGCACACCGAGCCCGCCCGGCGCCAGGGGCTGCTCGGCGCGGACCTCGTGAAGGAGGGCGGGCAGTGGCTGATCGCCCGGATCCTGCCCGGCGAGTCCTCCGACCCGCGGGCCCGTTCGCCGCTGGCCGCCCCCGGCGCGGCGATCCGCCCGGGCGACGCGGTCCTCGCGGTCAACGGCCGTCCGGTGGACCCGGTCACCGGCCCGGCCCCGCTGCTGGCCGGCACCGCCGGGCAGCCGGTCGAGCTGACCGTGGCCGGCAAGGACGGCACCGACCGGCGCCACCCGGTGGTCGTCCCGCTCGCCGACGAGGAGGCGCTGCGCTACCACGACTGGGTGGCCGGGCGGCGGGCCGCGGTGCGCGAACTGGCGGGCGGGCGGCTCGGCTACCTGCACGTCCCCGACATGCAGACCACCGGCTGGGCCCAGATCCACCGCGACCTGCGCTCGGAGATGGCCAAGGAGGGCGTGATCGTCGACATCCGGGAGAACCGCGGCGGCCACACCTCCCAGCTGGTGATCGAGAAGCTCGCCCGCCGGATCGTCGGCTGGAACGTCAGCCGGGACACCGACAGCCCGGTGCCCTACCCCGGCGACGCCCCGCGCGGGCCGGTCGTCGCGCTCGCCGACCAGGACTCCGGCTCGGACGGCGACATCGTCAACGCCGCCATCCAGGCGCTGGGGATCGGCCCCGTCGTCGGCACCCGCACCTGGGGCGGGGTGATCGGCATCGACAGCCGCTACCGGCTGGTCGACGGCACCCTGGTCACCCAGCCCAAGTACGCGTTCTGGCTGGACAACTACGGCTGGGGCGTGGAGAACCACGGCGTCGACCCGGACGTCGAGGTGCCGATCGCCCCGCACCACTGGGCGGCCGGCGAGGACCCGCAGCTCGCCGAGGGGGTCCGGCTCGCGCTGGCCGCGCTCGCCGAGAGCCCGGCCCGCACGGCGCCGCCGCTGCCCTGGCGGTAGCGGCCGGGGAGCGGGAAGTCGGACGGGCCGACTTCCCGCTCCCGGGCGTGGGTAGGATGCGGGGCTGTTTCTTGATCGCGCACCGGATCGACAGCTCACGGGGGAACCACCATGGCGCAGGGCTACCCGCCGCCGCAGCAGCACGGACAGAACCCTTACGGTCAGAATCCGTACGGCCAGGGCCCGTACGGCCAGGACCCTTACGGACAGCCGCAACCGCAGCCGTACCCGCCGCAGCAGCAGGGGTACCCGCAGCAACAACCGCAGGGGTACCCGCCGCAGGGGTACGCGCAGCCCCAGCCGCCGCAGTACGGGCAGCCGCAGCCGTACCCGAACCCCTACCCGCAGCAGCCGGAGCACCCGCGGCCCGGCGCCGCCCTGCCGCCCTGTCCCAAGGAGGCGGGCGGCGGGCGGCGCTTCCTGGCGATCGTGCTCGACTTCGCCCTCGCCGTCGGCCTCGGCTTCGTCGCCGCCGACGCCGCGAGCCGGCCGAAGGTCCGTCACGTGGCCGGCCACACCGTCCAGAGCGGCGGCCCGGCCGTGCCGTACGTCGTGGCGCTGCTCGTCGTCGGCCTCGCCGTGTCCTTCCTCAACCAGGTGGTGCTCGCCCGCCTCGTCGGCTTCAGCGTGGGGAAGGCGGTCCTGGCGATGCGGGTGGTGCGCACCAAGCGGGTGATGCGGCCCAACACCTGGCGGCTCACCAGGCGCTGGCTGCTCGGCTTCGTCTTCCTCGCGGTGGCGCTGATCTCCGAGGACTTCGACCTGGACGACGGCGACATCGTCGGCATGCGTGCGGTGCGCTGGAAGCACCTGCAGGAGTACCAGCAGGCCGTGGCCGGGCTCGGCTAGGCTGCGCCCGTACGGCCCCACCACCCGACGTACCGATCCCGAGGAGTAGCCGATGGCCGGCGAGCCGCAGCCCGACTGCCTGTTCTGCAAGATCGCGGCGGGCGAGATCCCGGCGACCGTGGTGCGCAAGACCGAGCGCACCCTCGCCTTCCGCGACATCGCCCCCAAGGCCCCCGTGCACGTCCTGGTGATCCCGCACGCCCACTACCCGAACGCGGCCGCGCTGGCCGCCGCCGAGCCGGAGATCGCCGGCGAACTGCTCGCCGAGGCGGGCCGGGTGGCCGAGGACGAGGGCATCGCGGACTACCGGCTGATCTTCAACACCGGTGCGGGGGCCGGGCAGACGGTCTTCCACGCCCACGTCCACGTGCTCGGCGGCACGCACATGACCGAGAGCATGGTCTGATCCCAGGTGTCCCAGCGCGAACTCGTCGTCCTCGGCACCGCCAGCCAGGTGCCCACCCGGCACCGTAACCACAACGGCTACCTGCTGCGCTGGGACGGCGAGGGGCTGCTGTTCGACCCCGGCGAGGGCACCCAGCGCCAGATGCTGCACGCCGGGGTCACGGCCACCCAGATCACCAGGATCGCGGTCACCCACTTCCACGGCGACCACTGCCTGGGCCTCGCGGGAGTGATCCAGCGGATCAACCTGGACCGGGTCCCGCACCCGGTGGACGTCTACTTCCCGGCCTCCGGCGAGGTGTACTTCGAGCGGCTGCGGCACGCCACCGCCTACCACGAGACCGCCGTCCTGCGACCCCGGCCGATCGACGAGCCCGGGCCGCTGCCCGCGCCCGGCGCCCGCTTCGCGCTGGACGCCGTGCGGCTGGACCACCCCGTGGAGTCCTTCGGCTACCGGCTGTCCGAGCCGGACGGCCGCCGACTGGTGCCCGAACGGCTCGCCGCGCTCGGCGTCGGGGGCCCCGCGGTGGGCCGGCTGCAGCACGGGGGAGCGATCGAGGTGGACGGCCGCCAGGTCACCCTGGACGAGGTCAGCGAGCCCCGGCCGGGCCAGAAGTTCGCCTTCGTGATGGACACCCGGCTCTGCGAGGGCGTGTACGCGCTCGCCGAGGGCACCGACCTGCTGGTCGTCGAGGCCACCTTCACCGACGCCGACGCCCGGCTCGCCGAGGACCACGGCCACCTCACCGCCGGGCAGGCCGCCAAGGTCGCCGCCGAGGCCGGCGCGCGCACCCTGGTGCTGACCCACTTCTCCCAGCGCTACCCGGACCTCGGCCAGCACCTGGCCGACGCCCGCAAGCACTTCGACGGGGAGCTGGTGCTGGCCGCCGACCTCGCCCGGGTGCCCGTCCCCGCCCGCCGCCAGCCGTGAACCCGCCCCCGCCGCCGACGGCCGCGACCCGGGCCGCGGCCCCGCCCGCACCGGCCGTGGACCGGCCCGCGCCGGGCACCCGCGGAAAAAGGGCTCGCGCCGTCCCCCGAACTGCCGCAGCATCGACGGGTGCGGCCCCGCCGCCCGCCGCGGCGATCACGCCTGCGGCGTACCCTGGTGCCCCGGAGACACCGAGCGGCACACGACACCACGGATGGGATGAGGCAGGCCCCAGCGCCGACCTATGAGTGACACATCGCAGACCCGTACCAACGGTCAGTCGCGCCCCGAACCGGCCGACGACGGCCACGTCAGCGCCCGGATCGTCATCCCCGAGAAGCACCCGATGGTCACCCTGCTCGGCGCCGCGGACTCGCTGCTGCGCGTGATCGAGCAGGGCTTCCCCGCCGCCGACATCCACGTCCGCGGCAACGAGGTGACGGCCACCGGGGCGCGCGCCGAGGTCGCCCTCGTGCAGAAGCTCTTCAACGAGATGATGCTGGTGCTGCGCACCGGCCAGCCCCTGACGGAGGACTCCGTGGAGCGCTCCATCGCGATGCTCCGCAGCCAGGAGGAGGACCCGGACAGCCCGGCGCCGTCCCAGGTGTTCACCGCGAACATCCTGTCCAACCGCGGCCGCACGATCCGTCCCAAGACCCTCAACCAGCAGCGCTACGTCGAGGCGATCGACAAGCACACGATCGTCTTCGGCCTCGGCCCGGCCGGCACCGGCAAGACCTACCTGGCGATGGCCAAGGCCGTCCAGGCCCTGCAGGCCAAGGAGGTCAACCGGATCATCCTGACCCGCCCGGCGGTCGAGGCGGGGGAGCGGCTGGGCTTCCTGCCCGGCACCCTCTACGAGAAGATCGACCCTTACCTGCGCCCGCTCTACGACGCGCTGCACGACATGATGGACCCGGACTCCATCCCGCGCCTGATGGCGGCCGGCACCATCGAGGTCGCTCCGCTCGCGTACATGCGCGGCCGCACCCTCAACGACGCCTTCATCATCCTCGACGAGGCCCAGAACACCTCGCCCGAGCAGATGAAGATGTTCCTCACCCGCCTCGGGTTCAACTCCCGGGTGGTCGTCACCGGCGACACCAGCCAGATCGACCTCCCGGGCGGCACCCGCAGCGGCCTCAAGGTCGTCCAGGAGATCCTGGCCGACGTGCCCGACATCCACTTCTCCGTCCTCACCAGCACCGACGTGGTCCGCCACAAGCTGGTCGGCCGGATCGTGGACGCGTACGAGCGCTGGGACGCCCGTCAGGAGGCCGAGGACGCGTCCCCGGCCGCCCGCAAGCCCGCCCAGCGGCGCCCGGGCAAGACGACCGCGCCCCGCGCACCCCGCCAGTCCCATCGCACCGAAAGCTGAGCACACAGCCCGTCATGTCGATCGACATCGCCAACGAGTCCGGTTGGGACGCCGATGAGGAAGCCATCCTCGACGTCGCCCGCTTCGCCCTGGACAAGATGCGGATCCACCCGCAGTCCGAACTGTCCGTGATCCTGGTGGACGGTGCGGCGATGGAGGAGCTGCACATCCAGTGGATGGACCTCCCCGGACCCACCGACGTGATGTCCTTCCCGATGGACGAGCTGCGGCCCGGCAAGGAGGGCGAGGAGCTGCCGCAGGGCCTGCTCGGCGACATCGTGCTCTGCCCCGAGGTCGCCGAGCAGCAGGGCAAGGCCGCCCCCTCCAAGCACTCGATGGACGAGGAGCTGCAACTGCTCACCGTGCACGGCGTGCTGCACGTCCTCGGCTACGACCACGAGGAGCCCGAGGAGGAGGAGGAGATGTTCGCCCTCCAGAAGCGCATCCTGGACGACTGGCGGGCGGGCCGTGGCCTCGGCGGCATCTCCCCGGCCCCCACCACCCACTGAGCGCGGAGCCCGAACCCCTGTGAGTGGTGAGAGTACGAGCTTCATCCTGGGTGCCGTGCTGCTCGTCGTGCTCGGCTGGCTGGCCGCGTGCGCCGAGGCGGGCATCTCCCGGGTCTCCCGGTTCCGGGCGGAGGAGGCCGTCCGGGTCGGACGGCGCGGCTCCGCGCGGCTGCTGACCCTCGCCTCCGACCCGATCCGCTACCTCAACCTGGCCACCCTGATCCGGGTGGCCAGCGAGATGGCGGCGGCCGTCCTGGTCACCGTGGTGTGCGTGCGCAACGTCACCCCGACCTGGCAGGCCGTCCTGCTGGCGTTCGGCGTGATGGTGCTGGTGTCCTTCGTCGCGGTGGGAGTCTCGCCGCGCACGATCGGGCGCCAGCACCCGCTCACCACGGCCACCGCCGCCTCCTTCGTGCTGCTGCCGCTGGCCGCGGTGCTCGGCCCGATCCCGCGGCTGCTGATCCTGCTCGGCAACGCGCTGACCCCGGGCAAGGGCTACCGGGAGGGGCCGTTCGCCTCCGAGGCGGAGCTGCGGGCGCTGGTGGACCTCGCCGAGAAGGACGACCTGATCGAGGACGAGGAGCGCCGGATGGTGCACTCGGTCTTCGAACTGGGCGACACCATCGTGCGCGAGGTGATGGTGCCGCGCACCGACCTGGTGATGATCGAGCGCCACAAGACCGTCCGTCAGGCGCTCACCCTGGCGCTGCGTTCGGGCTTCTCGCGGATCCCGGTGGTCGGCGACAACGAGGACGACGTGGTCGGCATCGTCTACCTCAAGGACCTGGTGCGGCGTACCCACATCAACCGGGAGGCGGAGGCCGAGGAGGTCGGCGCGGTGATGCGCCCGGCCGTCTTCGTCCCGGACTCCAAGCCGGCCGGCGACCTGCTGCGCGAGATGCAGCAGCGCCGCTCGCACGTCGCGATCGTGATCGACGAGTACGGCGGCACGGCCGGCCTGGTCACCATCGAGGACGTCCTGGAGGAGATCGTCGGCGAGATCACCGACGAGTACGACCGGGAGATCGCGCCGGTGGAGGACCTCGGTGACGGCTCGTACCGGATCACCGCCCGCCTCCTGGTGGAGGACCTGGGCGAGCTGTTCGGCATCGAGCTGGAGGACGAGGACGTCGAGACCGTCGGCGGACTGCTGGCCAAGCACCTCGGCCGGGTGCCGATCCCCGGCTCCGCCTGCGAGATCCCGCTGCCGGAACCCGTCGAGGACGGCCTGACCGGCATCCTGCTGACCGCCGAGTCCTCGGCCGGCCGCCGCAACCGCATCGGCTCCGTGGTCGCCGCCCCGGTCCGCGCCACCGACGACCCCGAGGACCCGGCGGGCGAGTAGCGGGTGGGCGGTCGCCGAGCGACCATGGAGGGCATGACGCACAAACTTCGCGCGGAGTACGGCCCGCAGGGGGCGGCCGGCGGAGTCAAGTCCTGGCACGTGGTGCGGGACGAGGACCTGTCGGTGGCGCTCTGCGGGCGCACCATGCCCGACGACGCCGAGACGCGGCCCGAGCAGGAGTGGGGGACCGGGTTGCGGTGCTGCCAGCAGTGCGGCTCGCTCTACATGCACGAGGTGCCGCACATGCAGGGGAGCCATCCCTACAGCTAGGCCGTGGCCGAGCCATGGAGGTCGCCATGAAGCTGCAAGACGAACTGCCCGTCGACCACAAGCTCCTCCTGGTCTGGCGGATCGGAGCGGGACTCGGGGGGGTCTTCCTGATCGTGTTCGGCGCCCTCGGGCTGGCCGACCACCCGGGTTTCCTGGACACCGAGGGGGACCGGATCGTCGGGCTGTCGACCAACGGGACGCTGGCCGTCCTGTCCATCGTGGTGGGCGCGATCCTGGTGATCGGCGCGGTGATCGGCGGGAACTTCGCCGCCAACCTGAACATGGTGGTGGGCGTGCTGTTCGTGGTGTCCGGCTTCTACGGCCTGACGGTGCTCGGACGCCCGGACGCCAACATCCTCAACTTCCGGATGTCGAACGTGCTGTTCGCGTTCCTCTTCGGGGTCGTCCTGACGACCTTCGGCATGTACGGCCGGGTGAGCAGCCACCTGCCGCACGACAACCCGTACTGGCGCCACCGTGCGGAGACCGAGGAGCCGATGCCGTCCGGGCCGAAGACCTTCGTCAAGGTCATGAACCCGAACCCGGGCCCTACCCACCCGGTCGGCCACTGATCCGCGACGGGTCCCTATGCTCGGCGGCATGAGTGACATCGTCGAGCTCGACCCCGAAGACAAGAAGATCATCACCCTGGCCCGCTCGGCCCGCGCCCGCAACGGCGTCCCCGAGGGGGCCGCGGTGCGTGACGAGACCGGTCGCACCTACGTGGCCGGGACGGTCGCCCTGGAGTCGCTGCGGCTGAGCGCACTGCAGACGGCGGTGGCGATGGCGGTGGCCAGTGGCGCCAGGTCGCTGGAGGCGGCGGCCGTGGTGAGCGAGGCGGAGCAGCCCGCCGAGGCGGACCTGGCCGCCGTGCGGGACCTGGGCGGGGCGGGGACGCCGGTGCTGCTGGCCGGTCCGGACGGGGTGCTGCGGGTGGCCGCCGAGGCGCGCTGAGGCCTCGCGCGGGGGCGTCGGAGGCGGGGCGGGGTGCCGTCGGGAACGTCGGCGGGGGCCTCGGGGAGGCCTTTCCGGCCAGGGTGGCCCGGCGTGGTTGCCCCCATGGCTTCTGCAGATAATCTCACCGGGGGAGTGGACTCGGTGAGGGGACTGGGGCATGGGGGCGGTGGCGTTCTTCGCCGGGCTGCTGCTGTTCGTGATGGGGCTGGGCAAGTGGCAGGAGACCGGATCGCAGGTCTGGCTGTTCGGCTCGCTGGCCTTCCTGTTGGTGCTGGTGGTGGTCTCGCTGATCCCCGGCGGCGGCAAGGGCGGCAAGAAGGGCTGAGCCCCGCGCCGGGCGCGCCCGCGGCCGTCGGAGCCCCCTCGGACGACCCCGGACGGCGGGGCTCCGGTGATCAGGGAGAATGGAGCCCATGAATGCCCCTTCCTCCTCGTACCGCTCCGGGTTCGCGTGCTTCGTCGGCCGGCCCAACGCGGGCAAGTCGACCCTGACCAACGCCCTGGTGGGGACGAAGGTCGCGATCACCTCCGACCGACCGCAGACCACCCGGCACACCGTGCGCGGCATCGTGCACCGCCCCGACGCCCAGCTCGTACTGGTCGACACCCCCGGCCTCCACAAGCCGCGCACGCTGCTCGGCGAGCGCCTCAACGACCTGGTCCGCACCACGTGGGCCGAGGTCGACGTGATCGGCTTCTGCCTGCCCGCCGACCAGAAGATCGGCCCCGGCGACAAGTTCATCGCCAAGGAGATCGCCGGGATCAAGAAGACCCCGAAGGTCGCCATCGTCACCAAGACCGACCTGGTCGACTCCAAGCGCCTGGCCGAGCAGCTGATCGCCATCCACCAGCTCGGCATCGAGCTGGGCTTCGAGTGGGCCGAGATCATCCCGGTTTCCGCGGTCGGCGACAAGCAGGTGGAGCTGGTCGCCGACCTGCTCACCAAGCTGCTGCCGGAGGGCGACCAGCTCTACCCGGCGGGCGACCTCACCGACGAGCCCGAGCAGATCATGGTGGCCGAGCTGATCCGCGAGGCCGCGCTCGAAGGCGTGCGGGACGAACTGCCGCACTCGCTGGCCGTCGTGGTCGAGGAGATGCTCCCGCGCGAGGGCCGCCCGGCGGACCGCCCGCTGCTGGACATCCACGCCAACGTCTACATCGAGCGGCAGAGCCAGAAGGCGATCGTGATCGGCGCCAAGGGCGCGCGGCTCAAGCACGTCGGCACCACCGCCCGCAAGCACATCGAGGCACTGCTCGGCACGCCGGTCTACCTCGACCTGCACGTCAAGGTCGCCAAGGACTGGCAGCGCGACCCGAAGCAGCTGCGCAAGCTCGGCTTCTGAACCAGCCCTCCCGGAAAGGGAGTTCGGCGAGAACGGGATGGCCGGTGGCCCGTCCGGACGTGCAGCGTCCGGGCGGGCCACCGCCGTTCCCCGGCCCCACGGGCAGGGGCCGGAAGGCGGATCCTAGGCGCCCTCGCGCAACACCAGTGACACCAGCTCCCGCTGCGAGTCGGTGAGCTTCGGATCGGCGCAGTAGACCTTCCGGCCGTCGACGGTGATCTCGTAGTGGAAGCCGTCCGGCACCCCGTAGGAGGGGGCGCGCAACCCGCCCGCGACGGCCTCGCGGGCGAGCGCGTGGACGTGCGGGGCGTCCGTGCGCTCGGCGGTGTCGAGCTCCGCGTGGCGGACGATTCCCGCGAAGCCGCCGGTCCGGGTCACCTGGATACGCATGGTGTCCATGGTGCTACGCAGGGAAGGCTTTTGCGGCGCTTTTCCCGGACCGTGACCTTAAGCGCACCTCAACCCGGTCTCAACCGGTCTCGGTCGGTCGGAGACCCGGCCCGGAGACCTGGCCCGGAGACCCGGCCCGGAGGCCCGGATCCGGCGGTCCGGTCCGGGGCTTCCGGTCACCCCGGGCTGACGCCGACCTGCGCCCAGGAGGCCGTGACGGTGTCCGCGATCGAGGACTGGTCGGGGTAGCGGGCCTCGGCGGCGGCCACGGTGGCCCGGGCGAAGGCGGTGAAGCCGGCGTCGGCCGGCAGCGTGCGCCCGGTCAGCGCGTCGTACCAGATCCGCCCGGCGCGCTCCCAGGCCGAGCCGCCGAGGGCGGTGGCCAGCAGGTAGAACGCGTGGTTGGGGATGCCGGAGTTGATGTGCACCCCGCCGTTGTCCTCGGCGGTGTTCACGTAGTCCCGCATGTGTGCGGGCTGCGGGTCCTTGCCGAGCCGGGGGTCGTCGTAGGCGGTGCCGGGCGCCTTCATCGAGCGCAGTGCCACGCCCTGGATCCCGGGGGCGAGCAGGCCGGCGCCGATCAGCCAGTCGGCGTCGGCGGCGGACTGGTGCAGCGCGTACTGCTTGACCAGCGAGCCGAAGACGTCGGAGACCGACTCGTTGAGCGCGCCGGGCTGGTCCTGGTAGTCCAGTCCGGCGGTGAACTGGGTGACGCCGTGCGTGAGTTCGTGGCCGATGACGTCGATGCAGGCGGTGAAGTCGCCGAAGATCTCGCCGTCGCCGTCGCCGAAGACCATCTGGTGGCCGTTCCAGAAGGCGTTGTCGTAGTTGCGGCCGTAGTGGACGCTGGCGTCCAGCCGCAGGTCGTGGTCGTCGATCGAGTGCCGGCCGAAGGCGTCGGCGTAGAGCGCGAAGGTGGCGCCGAGGCCGTCGTAGGCGTGGTTGACGGCGGCGTCGGTTACGGCCGCCTGGCCCTCGGTGCGCGCGGTGCGCCCGGGCAGTCGCCGACCGTGGCCGGCGTCGGAGACCACCCGGTCGAGTCCCGGGGCGCCGCCGGCGGGCGGGGGCGGGGAGAGGCGGGCCGCACGGTGGGCGGCGTCGAGTGCGAGGGAGTGGACGGCGGCTTCGTGACCGGCCTCGGCGAGGCGGTCCAGGACGTACGGCGGGACGATCGCGCAGATCGGTACTGCTGCAGTCATGTGGCCCAGGGTGAGGCCCCGGTGACCGGATGTCATCACCCTTGACATGACCGGTCGACGTCTCAAGGAGTGGAACGGGGGCCCGGATCACTTCGGGGGCGCGCGGCGCTGGGTTACGCTGGGTCCCATCATGCGCAACGGGCTGCTTCTTCTTAGCTGCCGCGTCGAGGGCCTGTAGTCCACTGGGGCCGGCTCCCTCGCCGCGGGGAACGAGCTGTGCGCGTCATCGGGCGACCCAACGGCGGGTCGTGCAGCGGCAGCAGAGGCCGGCCAGTCGGTGTTGATCCCTCCCGACCCGCCCGCACCACGCATCCACAGGAAGCCGAGAGTCACCTCCATGACCGAGCAGACCTCCGCCGCGTCCGTCCCCGCCGCCCCGGCCTTCGTCGACCGGCCCACCCCGATCACCGCCGCCTCCGTGCGCCAGCAGCCCTCGGGCATGCGGTACGGGCGCTACCTGCCGTTCGGCGCCGTGGACCTGGCGGACCGCACCTGGCCGGACGCCGTGATCACCAAGGCGCCGCGCTGGCTCTCGACCGACCTGCGGGACGGCAACCAGGCCCTGATCGACCCGATGTCCCCGGCCCGCAAGCGCAAGATGTTCGACCTGCTGGTCGCGATGGGCTACAAGGAGATCGAGGTCGGGTTCCCCTCCTCCGGGGCGACCGACCACGCCTTCGTACGGTCGCTGATCGAGGAGGGGGCGATCCCCGAGGACGTCACCATCTCGGTGCTGACGCAGGCCCGCGAGGAGCTGATCGAGAAGACCGTCGAGTCGCTGGTCGGCGCCCCGCGCGCGACCGTCCACCTGTACAACGCGACGGCGCCGCTGTTCCGCCGGGTGGTGTTCCGCAACGACCGGGCGGCGACCAGGGCGATCGCCACCGACGGCACCCGGCTGGTGATGGAGTACGCGGAGAAGCTGCTGGGCGACGACACCGTCTTCGGCTACCAGTACTCGCCGGAGATCTTCGTCGACACCGAGCTGGACTTCGCGCTGGAGGTCTGCGAGGCGGTCATGGACGTCTGGCAGCCCGGCGAGGGCCGCGAGATCATCCTGAACCTGCCGGCCACCATCGAGCGGGCCACCCCGAACGTCCAGGCCGACCAGTTCGAGTGGATGTCGCGCAACCTGTCGCGCCGCGAGTTCGTCTGCCTGTCGGTCCACCCGCACAACGACCGCGGCACCGCCGTCGCCTCCGCCGAACTGGCGTACATGGCGGGCGCGGACCGCATCGAGGGCTGTCTGTTCGGGCAGGGCGAGCGGACCGGCAACGTCGACCTGGTGACGCTGGGGATGAACCTGTTCTCGCAGGGCATCGACCCGCAGATCGACTTCTCCGACATCGACGAGGTCCGCCGCACCGCCGAGTACTGCAACCAGATGGAGGTGCACCCGCGCCACCCGTACGCCGGTGACCTGGTGTACACCTCCTTCTCCGGCTCGCACCAGGACGCCATCAAGAAGGGCTTCGACGCCCTGGAGGCGGACGCGAAGGCGGCGGGCGTGCCGGTGGAGGAGCACACCTGGGGCGTGCCGTACCTGCCGATCGACCCGAAGGACGTCGGCCGCACGTACGAGGCGGTCATCCGGGTCAACAGCCAGTCGGGCAAGGGCGGGGTGGCGTACGTCCTGAAGAACGACCACAAGCTGGACCTGCCGCGCCGGATGCAGATCGAGTTCTCCCGGATCATCCAGGCCAAGACCGACGCCGAGGGCGGCGAGGTCACCCCGGCGGAGATCTGGCGGGTCTTCGAGGACGAGTACCTGCCGACCACGGGCAACCCGTGGGGCCGGCTGTCGCTGAGCGGCTCGCGCACCCTGACCACCGAGGACGGCCGGGACGCGCTGACCGCGGAGGCCGTGGTGGACGGCGCCCCGGTTGCGCTGAGCGGTACCGGCAACGGCCCGGTCTCGGCCTTCGCGGACGCGCTGGCCAGGATCGGCTTCGACGTCCGCGTCCTGGACTACGCCGAGCACGCGCTGAGCGAGGGCGGTGACGCCCAGGCCGCCGCGTACGTCGAGTGCGCGGTGGACGGCAAGGTGCTGTGGGGCGTGGGGATCGACGGCAACACCGTGCTGGCCTCGCTGAAGGCGATGATCAGCGCCGTCAACCGGTCGCAGCGCGGGTAGTTCGTACGAGTGGCACGCGGCGGGGCCGTCCTGCGGGGCGGCCCTTCGCCGTGCTCCGGCACCTCCGTCGGGGCGCTGTGTCCTGCGCCACATTTTTTGGGATCGGAAGCCGTTCGAGGTACTGACACGTGCCGGTAACCGTGGCAACATCGATCCACCGGAAAGCCGGGTCGGTGGGACGGCCCGGTGTCCGGTCGCGTGACCTGCCCATCGTCGAGCAGGCCGCCTGCCATGTCTGGGGAGTGGCGCCGTGACCAGGTTGTGGGGTGTTCGCCCGCGGTGGCGGACTGACGTTCTCGGTGACTTCTTCTGCCCGGGCTGCGGCGGGGACCGCAACTACCGCCGGCAGCACGGCCGGCGGTGGCTGCGGTTGCTGGGCACCCCGGTGCTCCCGCTCGGACCGGTGATCGGCAGCGTGCAGTGCACCAGCTGCCACGGCCGGTACGGCGTCGAGAGCCTGGAACAGCCGACCTGCGTGCGACTGGGCGGGATGCTGCGGGACGCGCAGTACACCATCGCGCTGACCCTGCTCGCGGCCGGCGGCACCGCCCACCGGGCGGCCCGCGAGGCGGCCTGCGCGGCGGTGCGCGAGGCCGGGTTCGAGGACTGCGGCGAGGCCCAGGTGCTGGCCGCGCTCGCGGCGCTGTCCGGACTCGGCGGCGAGCTCTACGAGGCCCACGAACTGGAGTCGCCCCCCGGCCGGAGGCTGGGGGACACCGGCGGCCTGGCCGTGGAACTGCACGCGGTGCTCGAACCGCTCACCCCCCACATCGCCCACCAGGGCCGCGAGCGGCTGCTGCTGCAGGGCGCGGCGATCGCCCTGGCCGACGGTCGGTACCTGCCGCAGGAGCGCGAGGCGCTGGCCGCGGTCGGGCGCTGCCTGGACCTGCCGAAGGCCCGGGTCGGGGCGCTGCTGGAGGCGGCGACCCGGACCCCGTACAAGTAGCCCGACCCGGGCGCACGACGGGCCGCGAGCGCAGCGCCGACCCCGCGGGACACCGTCGACGGCCGTCGGTCACCGCCGGCCCCCGAGACACCGTCGACCCCCGGAGACACCGCTCACCCCCGAGACACCGCCCACCCCCGGCCCCTGCGGCCACGTCACACCCCTGACCGTCGACCCCGACCGTCGACCACCCGTGGACCATCTCCGAGATCCCCCACAAAAACGGGCCCGAACCCCCCTCCGGGCCCGCCGTGACCCGCACCGCAGTGGTCCTCCCCCACGGCCCCGGTGCGGGCAACACGGCTGTCCGCGGTTGTCCGCGGCTGGGGGACAATGGTCCCCATGAGTCTTTTCCGGGACGACGGCGTCGTGTTGCGGGCGCAGAAGCTCGGCGAGGCCGATCGGATCATCACCCTGCTGACCCGCCAGCACGGCAAGGTGCGGGCGGTGGCGCGCGGGGTGCGGAAGACCAAGTCCAAGTTCGGTGCCCGCCTGGAGCCGTTCTCGCACGTGGACGTGCAGTTCTTCAGCCGGGGGAGTGAGTTGGTCGGCCGCGGGTTGCCGCTCTGCACCCAGGTGGAGACCATCGCGCCGTACGGCGGGTCGATCGTCACCGACTACGGCCGCTACACCGCCGGCACGGCGATGCTGGAGACGGCCGAGCGCTTCGCCGAGAACGAGGGGGAGCCCGCCGTGCAGCAGTACCTGCTGCTGGTGGGCGGGCTGCGCACGCTGGCGGCGGGGCTGCACGAGTCGCACCTGGTACTGGACGCCTTCCTGCTGCGGTCGCTCGCGGTGAACGGGTACGGCGCGAGCTTCACCGACTGCGCCAAGTGCGGCCTGGACGGGCCGAACCGTTTCTTCTCGCTCCAGGCGGGCGGGGTGCTCTGCGCGGACTGCCGTGTCCCCGGATGTGCCGTACCCTCCCCTGAGACACTGGTACTGCTCGGGGCGCTGTTGTCAGGGGACTGGCGGACGGCCGACGCCTGCGAGCCGCGGTACTGGCGGGAGGGCAGCGGCCTGGTCGCGGCCTATCTGCAGTGGCACCTGGAGCGGGGCATCCGCTCGATGAGATACGTGGAGAAGTGAGCACATGGCAGCGCGACGGCTCTTCGGCGGCGGCAAGCAGCGGGCGTACGCGCCCCCGACCCCGCACCCCAGCGGCGCACAGCCCCCGAAGATCCCCGGTGAGCTGGTCCCCGGCCACGTCGCCATCGTGATGGACGGCAACGGCCGCTGGGCCAAGGAGCGCGGACTGCCCCGCACCGAGGGCCACAAGGTCGGCGAGTCCGTGGTGCTGGACGTCCTCGCCGGCGCCATCGAGCTCGGGGTCAAGAACATCTCGCTGTACGCCTTCTCCACCGAGAACTGGAAGCGCTCGCCCGACGAGGTGAAGTTCCTGATGAACTTCAACCGGGACGTCATCGCCCGCCGCCGCGAGGAGATGGGCGCGATGGGCGTGCGGATCCGCTGGGCCGGCCGGATGCCCAAGCTGTGGAAGAGCGTCGTCCAGGAGCTCCAGGTCGCCGAGGAGCACACCAAGGACAACGACGCCGTCACGCTCTACATGTGCGTCAACTACGGTGGCCGGGCCGAGCTGGCGGACGCGGCGCAGGGGATCGCCCGCGACGTCGCGGCCGGGAAGCTGGACCCGAAGAAGGTCAACGAGAAGACCCTCGCCAAGTACATGTACCACCCGGACATGCCGGACGTGGACCTCTTCCTGCGCCCCAGCGGGGAGCAGCGCACCTCCAACTTCCTGCTCTGGCAGTCGGCCTACGCCGAGTTCGTGTTCCAGGACGTGCTCTGGCCGGACTTCGACCGGCGGGACCTGTGGCGCGCCTGCGAGCAGTACGCGATGCGTGACCGGCGCTTCGGCGGGGCGATCCCGAACGAGCTGCCCGCCCCGCGGCCGTCCCAGTTCTGACGCCGACCGGACGGGCCGGCGCAGCCCCCGCGTACGACGAAGAGGACCCACCGGGCAGATCCCGGGGGTCCTCTTCGTCGTGCGCGGGCCGCGAGCGGACGGCGTGCGGGGCTCAGGCCTTCTTGGCGCACTCCGCGCAGGTGCCGAAGATCTCCAGCGTGTGCGCGATGTCGCTGAAGCCGTGCTCGGCGGCGACGGAGTTCGCCCAGCGTTCCACCGCGGGGCCCTCCACCTCGACGGTGGCGCCGCAGTGCCGGCAGACCAGGTGGTGGTGGTGCCCGCTGCTGCACCGGCGGTAGACCGCCTCGCCGTCGGCGGTGCGCAGCACGTCCACCTCACCGGCGTCCGCGAGCGACTGCAGGGTGCGGTAGACCGTGGTCAGACCGACGGAGTCCCCGCGGTGCTTGAGCAGGTCGTGGAGCTCCTGCGCGCTGCGGAAGTCCGCGATCTCGTCCAGGGCCGCCGAGACGGCGGCACGCTGCCGGGTCGATCGGGCGCGCGGCGACGGGCCTGCGGTGGTCACCGTGGGTCCTCCTGGGGTCGTGGTCGTCTCGCACCTCATTGTGCCAGCCCGGCCCGCCCCTCAGGGGCGGTCGTGCCGGAGGAAGTGCGGTCCGGCGACTGGACCGGCAGTTCGACGTCGCAGACCTTCGGTCCCTGCTCGGTGTCGGCGCGGTGGCGCCGCCGGGCGAGCGGCGCGGCGAGCGCGCTGAACACCGCGAAGACCGCGATGGCGAGCAGCACGATGGCCGGGCCGGAGGGCACGTCGAGCTGGTACGAGCCGGTGACGCCGGCCAGCGAGACCACCACGCCGAGCGCGATCGAGGCGGCCTGGGTGGCGGCGAAGGAACGGGTGAGCTGCTGGGCGGCGACCACCGGGACCACCATCAGGGCGCTGACCAGCAGCAGTCCGACCACCCGCATGGCGACGGTGACGGTGACCGCGGCCATCACGGCCAGCAGCAGGTTGAGGGTGCGCACCGGCAGGCCGGTCACCCGGGCGAAGTCCTCGTCCTGGCAGATCGCGAAGAGCTGGCGGCGCAGGCCGACGGTGACCGCGATGACCACCGCGCCGAGCACCGCGATGGCGGCCAGGTCGGCGGGGGCGACGGTGAGGATCGAGCCCCACAGGTAGCTCTCCAGCGAGCCGGCGCCGGCTTCGGCGGAGAGCGAGACGAGCAGCTTGCCGCAGGCCATGCCGCCGTAGAAGAGCATCGCGAGGGCGATGTCGCCGCGCTGGTTGCCGCGCGAGCGGACCAGCTCCATGGTGACGGCGCCGAGCACGCAGACCAGCACGGCCATCCAGACCGGGCTGGTCTGGAAGATGAAGCCGAGGCCGACGCCGGTCATCGCGACGTGGCCCATGCCGTCGCCCATCAGGGCCTGGCGGCGCTGCACCAGGTAGATGCCGACGGCGGGGGCGGTGATCCCGACCAGGACGGCGGCGAGCAGGGCGCGCTGCATGAAGTCGTAGGACAGCATCTCGGTCATGCGAGCAGCCTCGGCGGGGTCAGGTCGGCGTGCGGGTGGACGTGGTCGTGGCCGGGCAGCGCGTGCAGGCCGGTGTTGGGCACGGGCGGGCCGTCGTGGGCGACGCAGCCGTCCCGCAGGACGACGGCGCGGTCGATCAGCGGCTCCAGCGGCCCGAGTTCGTGCAGGACGAGGAGGACGGCGGCGCCGCGGCCGACCTCGGTGCGCAGGGTTTCGGCGAGCACCTGCTGGCTGGCGGAGTCCACGCCGGCCATCGGCTCGTCCATGATCAGCAGGTCGGGGGAGCCGACCAGGGCGCGGGCGATCAGCACCCGCTGCTGCTGGCCGCCGGACAGGTCGGCCACGCCGTCCCCGGCCCGCTCCAGCATGCCGACGGCGGCCAGGGCGCGGTCCACGGCCTCGCGGTCCTTGCGGCGGAACGGCAGCAGCCGGTGCTGGGGCAGCCGGCCGGTGGAGACGACCTCGCGCACGGTGGCCGGGACGCCGGAGGCGGCGGTGGTGCGCTGCGGGACGTACCCGATGCGGTGCCAGGCGCGGAAGGAGCCGTACGGGGCGCCGAACAGCTCCAGGGTGCCGTGCTCCAGGGGGACGGAGCCGATCACGGTCTTGACGGTGGTCGACTTGCCGGAGCCGTTGGCGCCCAGCAGGGCGACGACCTCGCCGGGCCGGACGGTGAGGTCGACGCCGCGCAGCACCGGTCGGCCGCCGCGGGAGGCGACGGCGTCACGGAGGCGGACGGCCGGGGGTATCGCGTGGGTCATGGTGTTCGCGTCCCGTCAGCTGGTGGCGGCAGGGGTGGTGGCGTCCTGGCCGGCCGGGGTTGCGGCCGGGGTGGCGTCCGGGGTGCTGCTCGCGGCCGGGGTGTCCGGCGCGGCCGGGGCGTCGGTGCCGGTCGTGGTGCTGGCGCCGAGGGCGGCCCGGAGGTTGGCCAGGTTCTGCTTCATGACGGTGAGGTAGTCGTCCTTGGAGGTGTCCTTGACGCCCTCCAGCGGGTCCAGGACGGCGGTCTTGAGGCCGAGGTCCTTGGCGACGGTGTCGGCGAGCTTGGGGCTGACCAGGGTCTCGAAGAAGATCGTGGTGACGCCGTTGTCCTTGGCGGCCTTCTGTACGGCGGCGAGGCGGGCCGGGGTGGGCTCGGACTCCGGGTCGACGCCGTTGATGGCGACCTGGGTGAGGCCGTAGTGGTCGGCGAGGTAGCCGAAGGCGGCGTGGCTGGTGACGAAGGTCCTGGTCCGGGTGTCCTGCAGTCCGGCCCGGAAGTCCTGGTCGAGCGCGGTGAGCGAGGTGACCAGCGCGTCGGTGTTCTTCCGGTAGTCCTCGGCGTGGGTCGGGTCGGCCTTGGCGAACTCGTCGCCGACGCTCCTGGCGATCGCCGCGTAGCGGGTCGGGTCGAGCCAGATGTGCGGGTCGCCGGCCGGGCCCTCGTGCTTGTGGCCGTCGGCCGCCTCGCCCTCGTCGAGGTGGTGGTCGACCAGCGGGCTGGCGGCGGTGGCGTCGATCCGGTGCTTGCTGGAGGACTGCGCGACGGCCTGGTCGACGGTGGGCTGCAGGCCCTTGAGGTAGATGATCGCGTCAGCCTTCTGGACGGCGCCGACCTGCTTGGCGGTGAGCTCCAGGTCGTGCGGCTCGACGCCGGCGGCGGTGAGGTCGGTGACCGTGACGTGCTCCTGGCCGATCTGCCGGGCGAGGAACTCCATCGGGTAGAAGGACGCGACGACCTTGAGCTTGCCGTTGCCGCTGTCGGCACTGCTGCTGCCTCCGCAGGCGGTGAGGACGAGGGAGGAGACGAGGGCGGTGGCGGCGAGGGCTATGGAGCTGCGGGTACGTCGTCCGATCATCATGACAATCATTCTCATCTCAGATGGAAATGATTGTCAACTCACTCGGACGGGTGAACGGCAGGTGGCGAAGAGTGGGGGCCGCCGGACGATACCGATTTGAACCACGTACCCATATGGCCGGTAACCTGAGGTATTCGGGTACGCGCAACCAGCCGTGCCCTGACCGTGCCGTACGTACTGAAGAGAGCACTGTGGCCGCCGACAAGATCGACACGATCGTCAGCCTGAGCAAGCGCCGTGGCTTCGTCTACCCCTGCAGCGAGATCTACGGCGGCACGCGTGCCGCCTGGGACTACGGGCCGCTGGGTGTCGAGCTCAAGGAGAACATCAAGCGCCAGTGGTGGCGCGCGATGGTCCAGGCCCGTGAGGACGTCGTCGGACTCGACTCGTCGGTGATCCTCGCCCGCGAGGTCTGGGAGGCCTCCGGCCACGTCGCCACCTTCAACGACCCGCTGACCGAGTGCCTCTCCTGCCACAAGCGCCACCGGGCCGACCACCTGGAGGAGAAGTACGAGGCCAAGCACGGCTTCCCGCCGCCGAACGGCCTCAAGGACGTCAACTGCCCCGACTGCGGCACCAAGGGCCAGTTCACCGAGCCCAAGGACTTCTCGGGCATGCTGAAGACCCACCTCGGTGTCACCGAGGAGGCCAGCGGCCTGGCGTTCCTGCGCCCCGAGACCGCCCAGGGCATCTTCACCAACTTCAAGGCCGTCCAGACCACGTCGCGCAAGAAGCCGCCGTTCGGCATCGCCCAGACCGGCAAGAGCTTCCGCAACGAGATCACCCCCGGCAACTTCATCTTCCGGACCCGCGAGTTCGAGCAGATGGAGATGGAGTTCTTCGTCAAGCCCGGCGAGGACGAGCAGTGGCACGAGTACTGGCTGCAGCAGCGCTGGGACTGGTACGTCGGCCTCGGCCTGCGCACCGAGAACATGCGCTTCTTCGAGCACCCGAAGGAGAAGCTCTCCCACTACGCCAAGCGCACGGTGGACATCGAGTACCGCTTCAACTTCGGTGGCAGTGAGTTCTCCGAGCTGGAGGGCGTCGCCAACCGCACCGACTACGACCTGCGGGTGCACAGCGAGGCGTCCGGCCAGGACCTGAAGTACTTCGACCAGGAGTCCGGCGAGCGCTACTTCCCGTACGTCATCGAGCCGGCGGCCGGCCTCAACCGCGCCATGCTGGCCTTCCTGATCGACGCCTACTTCGAGGACGAGGCGCCGAACGCCAAGGGCGTCATGGAGAAGCGCGTCGGCATGCGGCTCGACCCGCGCCTGGCCCCGGTCAAGGTCGCCGTCCTGCCGCTGTCGCGCAACGCCGACCTCTCGCCGAAGGCCCGCGGCCTCGCCGCCGACCTGCGCACCGCGTGGAACGTCGAGTTCGACGACGCCGGCGCGATCGGCAAGCGCTACCGCCGCCAGGACGAGATCGGCACGCCGTTCTGCGTCACCGTCGACTTCGACACCCTCGAGGACAACGCGGTGACCGTCCGCGACCGCGACACCATGTCGCAGGAGCGCGTCTCGCTGGACCAGGTCAAGGCGTACCTCGGTGCGCGCCTGATCGGCTGCTAGGTCGGGTCCTCCCGCCGGGGAGCCCCCGTCCACCCCGAACCGGGGCGGGCGGGGGCTCCTGCTTCTGCTCCACGCACCGGGCGTCGGCCGCTGCCTCGGCCGGACGGGCCCTAGCGCCGTCCCCAGCGGGAGCGCGGCGCCGCGGGCGGGGTGGTCGGCAGGCCGGCCGCGCGGAGGGCGGCGAGGGTGGCGCGGTGGCGGGGGCCGTCGGCGAGCAGCGCGCCCAGCAGCTGCCCGTACAGGTCCCGGCTGCCGGCACCGTCCAACGCGGCTGCCAGGCGCACGAGTTCGACGGGCGGTCGGAGCGCCGCCAGCGCGTGCAGCAGGTCGGTGGCGAGCGCGGGCGGCAGCTCGGTGGCGAGCGAGGCGAGGTCGGCGGTGGGGCGGCCGACGGCCTGGCGCAGCAGGGTCCGGACGTCGCCGAGCCGGCCGTGCTGCTGGAGGCAGGCGGCGAGGGAGGTCAGTTCGGGCGTCGGTGCCGAGCCCCACTCCCACAGGAGCGTCGCGCTGTCGGCGTTCTGCCCGGCCCGCTCCAGTGCCGAGAGCAGCCCGGGGACGGAGGCGGCGGGGTAGGCCCAGAAGGCGTGGAACAGCGCGGCGGCCTCCTCGGCCAGGCCCAGTTCGCGCAGCTCCGCCAGGACGGCGACGGCGTGTTCGGGCGTGGATCGCGCGGCGCCGCGGGCGAGGTCGAGGGAGGCGCCGGTCGGGCCGTACCGGGCGAGCATGCCGACCAGCAGCGCGGCGTCGGCGGCGTCGAGGCGGGTGGCGGCCTGGTCGAGCAGCTCCGCGGCCTCGGTGAGGGCGCCGGTGCGGTGGAGGGTGGTGATCCGCTCGGTGAGGGCGCCGATATCGGGGCGGGCGGGGGGCGGCGGGGCCTTCGGGGCTGCGGGTTCCGGTTCGGGCCCGGGGTCCGGAGGCTGCCGGCGGTACTGCGGTGGTTCCTGTTCCCGCTGCTGCCGGTGTCTGAGCCGGGTCTCCAACGCCTCCAGCTGGTCGCTGAGTTGGAGACACCGGGCGCCCAGCCCCTCGCGGAGGGTGCGGGCCTGGGCGAGCTGCCGCAGCAGGTCGCCGTCCGGCCGCTGCCGCCCCGGGCTGGCCCGGATCGCCTCGTTCAGTCGCCGTTCACGCTGGCTCGCGTAGCGGCTCGCGCGGAGTAACTCGTCCAGCTCTGCGCGGAGTTCGGCGGCTTGGTGCTCGCCCTCCAGCTGCTGGCCTGCGGATTGTGCCGTCGGCCGCATGCGCATGATCGCCCCAACCTGTCCATCCAGACCCTGACTGCAGGACATCCTGACGTCGGTATGTGGCTGGGGAGTTAAGAGCGCACGACCAGTCGTGCCCGAGTGGTGTCAAGGAGCGCGCAGACGGCGGTCGCGGCAAGAAGTGCGCCGGTCGCGCTCCGCAGCAGGGTCGCCTCGTAGTAGGGCCCCGGGAGGAGGACGGCGACGACGCAACCGACCGCCGTGGCGGCGACGGCGGGAAGCAGGAGGCGTACGGTGTCCCGCCGGGCGGCCGCGCCGATCACCACCAGGCCCGCCAGTGCGGCGAGTCGGGGCGTGGCGAAGGTCTGCGCGTAGCGGATCGCCAGGGCGGGCACGAGGAAGAGCGCCAGCGCCCGGCCGATGGTCGCCGCGAGCGTGGCGACGTACGGGCCGGTCGGTGAGGTCGCGGAGCGGCGGAACAGGCGGGTTGCGGTGAGGACCGCCGCCGCGGCCGCGGCGGGGAGGAGGTGGGCGCCGAGCCGGGCCAGGTTGTAGAGCAGCGCGGTGTCGTACAGCACCAGCATCAACTGGCCGTACGCCCACAGGTCGAGCGCGAAGAGGAACGGATTGCGGGGAGGGCTCCCGACCGCGGGTTCGCGCCGGGCCAGCCGGTCGATCAGCGGCGGCGTGACGACGGCCGAGAGCACGCGCAGCACCAGGTCGTCCACGGTGTACGGGTTCCGCAGGTCCCACTCGATCGCGCAGAACGCCACCGTGTACGAGACGGCGGCGAGCGGCACCAGCGGCGAACGGGCCAGCCGGACGTACAGGTCGCGGTCCAGCCGCCGGACGACGGAGACGAACGCCAGCAGGACCAGCGGCAGTTCGAGGCAGGCCTGCACCCGTAGGACGGAGGGCGCCAGCAGCTCGGGTGCGGGGAAGCGGGCGGCGAGGGAGTCGAGGCGGGGGACGTCGAACCAGCCCGGCGGCAGGTAGCGGGCGATGAAGGAGGCGTCCCCGCCGTGCACCCGGTTCACGTAGACGGCGACCAGGACCTGGTTGACGAAGACGAGCGCGACGACGGCGGCGAGGGCCGCCTCCGGGCCGATCCGGCCCGTGCGGCCCGTGCGGCCCGTTCGGCCTGAACAGCCCGTGCGGCCTGTGCGGCTCGGCGGCCGGGGCCCGGCCCGCAGCACCCCCGGCACCAGGACCAGGGAGGCGGCGGCCGAGACCACCACCGTCCCGTTCAGCAGCGGCGCGACCGTGCTCACGCGGCCAGCCGCGCCCGCGCCTCCATCAGCGCGAAGCCCAGCAGGTTCAGCCCGCGCCACTCGTCGGGCCGCTGCGCCCGGATGTCGTCCGCCGCGAGCCCGATGCCCCAGATCCGGTCCACCGGGCTGGCCTCGACCAGCACCCGCCTGCCGGTGCCCAGCAGGTACGTGCGCAGCGTCTCGTCCTGTCCGAACTTCGCGACGTTGCCCGCCACGACCAGCTCGAAGCGGCCGGCCACCCAGGTCTCGTCGTCGAAGCCCTCGACCAGTCGGCCCAGCTTCTTCGCCTCGGCGGGCGTCCGGGCCGCCAGGATCTGCCGCTCGACGGCCTCGTCCCCGAACATCCGGGCCTTGCCGGCCATCATCCAGTGCTCGGCGGACGCGTACGTCACCCCGTCGACGGTGAACTCGCCGGGCCACCACTGGCTCAGGCACTCCTGCCGGGTGCCGCCACCGCCGTTGCGGGCGGTGTGCCCCCAGAACATCACCCACTTCGGGTGCACCCCGCCGGCCGTCAGCGCGGCCAGCTCCTCGCGGCTCCGGACGGCGGCGGGGTCCCCCACGTGCATCTCGCTCATATCGTCATAGTGACACAAAGGGTCGGGGGGTAGCGACCCGGTTGCGGCGCACCACCTCGGGGGCACGCCCGCACGCCGAGGGTGGTGCGCCCGTACACCGAGGGTGGTGCGCCCGTACACCGAGGGTGGTGCGCCGGCACGCCTGGGGTGGCGCGCCCGCCCGCCGATGCCGTCAGCCCGCCGCGGCCAGCTCCAGGAAGCGCAGCCCGACCTCCGTCACCTCGTCCGCCGTCCATTCCCGCGCCGGTCCGGCGAGGCGGACCTCGGCCATGGCGAGGCCGGGGGCGGCGTCCGACCAGTGCGGGACGAACCAGATGCCCTCCTGCTCGGCGAGCGCGAGGTGCGCGGCGTTGAGGGCCCTCGCCGGGTGCGGGAGCCAGAGCTGGAAGTCGTGGGTCGGCGGGACGTCCGGGTACACGCGGGCTCCCGGGAGTGCGGCCAGGGCCGGGACGAGGGACGCGGCGTGCCGGGTGTGGCCGGCGACGCGTGGGAGGACGGTGTCCAGGCCGTCGAGGGCGGCGAGGGCGGCCGGCCACTGCTGGGAGAGTTGGCCGCCGTAGCGGTGGCGCCAGGTGCGGGCGTGGGCGGTGAGAGCGGCGTCCCCGGCGAGTGCCGCTCCGCTGATGCCGCCGAGGTCCTTGTAGTAGGAGACGTAGACGCTGTCGGCGAGGGCGGCGATCTCGTCCAGTGGCCTGCCGAAGTGGACCGTGGTGTTCCAGAGGCGCGCGCCGTCGAAGTGCACCCGGGCGCCGGTCCCGCGGGCCGCCGCGACGAGTTCGGTCAGTTCGTCCCAGGTGGGGAGGAGGAACCCCGGGTCGCGCAGCGGGAGTTCGACGGTCAGGGTGCCGAAGGGTTCGCCGAGCGCGGCGAGTTCCTCCGGCGTGGGCTGGCGCAGCTCGGTGGTGGGCCAGAGGCCGCGCAGACCGGTGAGCTGGGTGTAGGCGTGGCGTTCGTGCCGCTCGATGTGGCTGAGCGGGTGGAGGACGACGGCCGGGTTGCCGGTGCGTTCGGCGTGGTGGCGGAGCGCGACCTGCTGGGCCATGGTCCCGGTGGGGAAGAAGACCGCGTCCTCCTTGCCCAGCAGCGCCGCGGTCCGCTCCTCCAGCTCGCGCACCGGGCCGTCGCTGCCGTAGAAGTCGGGGAGGACGTCCAGGCCGTCCAGGGCGGCGAGCCGGGCGAGGCGCTCGCGGATGCTGAGGGCGCGGTCGCCGGAGAGGAACCGCTTGCAGGACATGCGGGCCGCGCGCCGCCGGTGGAGCTCGCTCTGGTCATCGGTCATCCGGTGATTGTCGGACCGGTGGCAGGAACGGACCAACTGCTTTTCCCGCAGGTCGTCGGCGCCGGACCGTCGGGGCCCCGTCCGCCTGCTCGCCGGCCCCGCCGACGGCGGGCTCCGCGCCTCCGACGAGTCCTTCGAGGCCGGCTGGTTCACGCCTGCCGTGACCGGCGACCTCCCGACGGTCCCGGGCAGCCGCAGGCGCCTCGCCGACCGGCGCAGCGGCGGCATCCCCTCGTCGGTTTTCAGGTCACCGGTCGGCGGTGAGCTTGCCGGCGACGCCCCAGTTCTCGGCCTGGTACTCCTGGATCCAGACGTACACGCTCTCGGCGGGGACCTCCAGTGCCTCCACGAAGGCCTCGGTGACCTTCCGGACCAGCTCGCGCTTCTGCTCGACGTCGCGCGGGCCCTGCTGGATGGTGACGATGGGCATCTTCGGCTCCTGATCGGGTGTTCCGTGCCGGGCATTCCTGCCGGGCCTCGTCGCCGGGTGCTCCGGCTGGGAACAGTCCATCCGATCGGGCCGCCCGCACCCAGACCCGATTCGCTCCGGCAGCGATCACGAATCCTGATCGTCGCAGCTCGGGGGCGTCTGTCGGCAGGCTTCCAGGAGCAGCCGGGGGAGCGGGGCGGAGCGCCGCACGGCGAGCGAGGTCGGCAGGGCAAGCGGGGTGCGGCAGGGGCGGAAGGCGACCCGGTGGGCGTTGGTCATCCGGGCGTTGGCGGCGTAGACCACCGTCCACATCGGGGTGCCGGTGCCGATCGACGCCAGGGTGTCCTGCAGGCTGCCGTGGACCGGGCCGAGGACCGGGGCGAAGCCGGCCCGCGCACAGGCGTCCGTCACCAGGTCCACCAGCGCCGGGTGGTTGCGGTGTTCGGTCAGCCGCAGCGGCAGGTCGGCGAGGTCGGCGAGGTCGACCTCGGGCCGGTCGGCGAGGGGGTGCCGGGCGGGGAGCGCGAGCACCAACTCGTCCTGCCAGACGGGCAGGAAGCGGAGGTCGGTGCTGCTCCCGGGGACGGCCCCGCGCACGAAGGCGGCGTCGAGGCGGCCGTCGGCCAGTCGGGCGAGCCGGTCCCGCACCGGGGCGGAGTGGAGTTCGACGTGGACGTCGGGGGCCCGGCGCTGGTAGGTGTCCAGGATCAGGTCGAGCCGGTCGCCGAGTCCGGTGACCGTACCGAGTCGGAGCACGGCGGGTGCGGCCAGGTCGGCGGCGAGGGCGCGGGCGGCGCCCTCGGCGGTCAGGACGTTCCTGGCGGCGGGCAGGAAACGCTCGCCGGCCGCGGTCAGCCGGACGTGCCGGGGCGAGCGGTCGAACAGCTCGACCTTCAACTCCCTTTCCAGACGCCGGACCTGCTGGCTGACGGCGGGCTGGCCGAGCAGCAGCTTCTCGGCGGCCCGGCCGAAGTGCAGTTCCTCGGCCACGGCGACGAAGCAGCGCAGCTGCCGTAGCTCCATGCGGCCCCCCTGCTCGATGTGCCGACGGGCCCATGGTCGCAGGCCCGGAGGCGGTCCCCGCTGCCGGGCTGGGCGGACTGGCGGGCGTGGGCCGCCGGGCGGTGGCCGTCGTTCGCCCGACGGCCTCGGTCCGCGGTCCGCGGTCCTCGGTCCGCGGCCTGCGGCCTTCGGTGGTCGGGTCAGGGCCGGGCCGCGAGCAGCTCCGTGACCAGCCGGACGGCCTCCGGGACCTCGACGTGGTCGTCCGGGGCGGCTCCGTAGTGGCCGCCGGTGGGCGTCACGACGGCGGTCGCGCCGAGGCCCCGGACGAAGAGGCGGACGTGCTCGGCCGGGTCGGGCTGGTTGACCGGGTCGTCCATGGCCTGGAGGATCCGGAACTCCCGGGCCGAGCGGCGGATGCGCTCCCAGTCGAACTCGTCCTCGAAGAAGGAGGCGAGCGCCTCGTACCCGACGGGGTGGGCGGAGGCCGACACCAGCAGCACGCCCGCGAACACCCCGTTCGCCTCGGGGTCGTGCTGCTCCAGGAAGCGCAGCACGTTGACCCCGCCGATGCTGTGCCCGACCAGGACGGTGGATTCGGCCGGGCCCGCGGCGAGCGCGGCTTCGCCGTAGGCCTCGCGCCACGGCTGCAGGCGCGGGGCTTCGGTCTCCGGCAGCCGGGGCACGGTGACCCGGTGCCCGGCCTTCGCCAACTGCTCGGTGAGGTACGGGAACCAGACGCTGTCGTCACTCGCGCCGTAGCCGTGCGCCACCACGATCTCGCTCATGGTCGATTCACTCCCCTGAATTAAAACGATCCGTAGCGTTTCGATTAGAAGGTAGCACGCTGCTAGCGTGAGGAGGTGCCTTCCGGAGAAAACCCCAGCGGAGAAGCCCGCGGTCGCCGCACCGGCGGCCGGATCCGCAGCCAGGACGCCCACGACGCCGTCCTGACCGCCGCGATCGAACTCGTCGAGGACCTCGGCTACCGGGCCGTCACCATCGAACGCGTCGCCGCCCGCGCCGACGTCGCCAAGAGCACCGTCTACCGCTGGTGGAAGTCGAAGGCGGTCCTCGTCATGGACGCCTACCGGGCCGCCGTCGAGCAGCGGATGCCCGAGCCCGACACCGGCTCGCTCGCCGACGACCTGACCGCCTTCGCCACCGCCCTGTACGGCGTCACCGCGCACCCCGTCCGGGTCCGCACGCTGCGCGGCCTCATGGCGGAGGCCCAGCTGGACCCGGCGTTCGCCGAGCCCTTCCGGGAGTGGGTGGAGACCCGGCGCGCCGTCGTGCTCGCCCTGCTCGCCCGCGGCGTCCGGCGCGGCGAACTCCCCGCCGGCGCCGACCTCCAGGCCGCCACCGACCACTTCTTCGGCCTCTTCTGGTACCGCCTACTGGTCGAGCACCAGCCGCTGGAGCCCGCCCTGGCCGCCGCCCACGTCGATCAGCTGCTGAACGGCCTCCTCGGACGGCCCGGGGCGCCGCGATCCGGACCGGGCGGACCCGGGGGTCGGTAGTACGCCTCGATCGGGGCGCGGGCCTCCTCGGGCAGGGCGGGGCCGTCCTGCGGCACCACCGGCCAGGCGCCCGACTGCGGGTTGAGGGCGACGAGTTGCTCCGTCGACAGGGCGTGGACGACGCGGCCGAGGCCGGAGCGGACGATGCCGCCGTGGCACATCCCGCACGGCTGGCAGCTGGTGTAGAGCGTGGTCCCGGCGGCCGTGGCCGGGTCGAGTTCGCGGGCCGCCCAGCGGGCGAGCTTCAGCTCCGGGTGGGCGGTGATGTCATTGTCGCGCCGCACGGTGTTGTGGGCCTCGGCGAGGATCTCGCCGTCCGGGCCGGCCAGCAGGGATCCGTACGGGGCGTCGCCCAGGGTGACCGCGTGGGCGGCGATGGCGAGCGCCCGGCGCAGCAGGGTCTCGTCGGCTTCGGTGATCACGTGGTCTCCGCCTTCCACTGGCTGGTCACGGTGGTGAGGTCCCGCCAGGCCGTCTGTGGTCGGCGGGTCTCCTCGGGGTCCCCGTGGTAGGGGTCGAACACGACGGTCTCGGCGCCGAGGTCGCGCAACTGCCGCAGGTCGCCGATGACTTGGTCGACACTGCCCACCCCGGCCGGACGCTCGGGGTCCTCGACCGGGGCGTCGGTCAGCCGCAGGGCGATGCGGGGGGCGAAGCCCGGCACCGGGTGTTCGGCCAGTACCGACCGCATCCGGGCCAGGGGCAGCCGCAGGGGGTGCCAGGCGTCGCCGAACCGGACCGCGCGTCGCAGCGCCGCCTCGCTGTGGCCGCCGACCCAGACCGGTACGGACCCGCCGTGTTGCTGCCAGGTCTCCCGCAGGACGCCCAGGTACTCGTCGGTCAGCCGGCCGCGCGCGCCGAACGGCACGCCGAGCGCGTCGAACTCCTGGCGGGCCCAGCCGACCCCCACCCCGAGGACGAACCGGCCGCCGCTGAGCCGGTCGAGGGTGCCTGCCATGCGCGCCACCAGCAGCGGGTTGCGGTACGGCAGGACGAGAACGGTCGTGCCCAGGCGCAGGCCGGTGGTGGTCCCGGCCAGCCAGGACAGGGTGGTGAACGGCTCGTGGAACGGCTCCGGGTACCGCACGGCCACGTCCGGGGTGACCGCCACGTGGTCCGACACCATGAGAAGGTCGAAGCCGAGGCCCTCCACGGTGCGGGCCCATTCGCGCAGTACGCCGGGATCGGTGCCCGGGCCGAAGTTCGGGACGTTGACGCCAAGTTGCATGCTTCGAGGCTATCCCCGTGATCATGGGCGAAGGAACGGACTCCTCCCGGTTCTGGCCGCCCGTGACCGTGGTTCTCCCGGTAGATTCGCCGGATGGCCGTGAATCTTGACGAGACCGACTGGGCGATCATCGAGCAGCTCCAGCGCGAGGCCCGGATCTCCCTCAGCGAACTGGGCCGGCGGGTCAGCCTCAGCGCCTCCGCGACCACCGAACGGGTGCGGAACCTGGAGACGCTGGGTGTCATCACCGGCTACCACGCCTCGGTGGACCTGGCGAAGGTCGGCTACCCCGTCCTCGCCGTCGTCCGGCTGAAGTACCCGGGCAACCGGCACGAGCCGCTGCGGCGGCTGCTCGCCGAGCGGCGGGAGATCCTGGAGTGCCTGCGCACCACCGGCGACGACTGCTACACCCTGAAGGTCGCGGCGACCTCGATGGAACACCTGGAGACCCTGGTCGACGAGCTGGCCGGTTTCGGCAGCACCACCACCAGCGTCGTCTACCGCCCGACGCTGCCCCTGCGCGGGCCCGCCCGGCCCTGACCGCGGATGCCCGGAAGCGGGCGCGGAGACGGACGCGGAGACGGACGCGGGTGCAGGTGCGGTGGCCGGGAACGGGGTGCGGGTGCAGGCGCGGTGGCCGGGAACGGGGTGCGGGTGCGGTGCGGGTGCGGGTACGACGGAAAGCTCCCTCGAACGGGGGAGGTCGTCCACGAACCGGCCGACCAGACTGGCGGTCGTGACCAGGGAGGCCCTACTCCCCACGAACCCAGAGGAGTTGACCCATGCGTCAGCGGATCCGCCGCACGGCCCTCGCGCTCTCGGCCGCGCTCGTCGTCGGCGCCGGAGTCCTGGCGGCACCCGCCGCCTCGGCCGCCGACCGGCCCGAACCGGTGCGGCAGGGGCTGGACGCGCTGGTGCGGGCGGACGGCGTGCCCGCCGCGCTCGCGACCGTCCGGGACCGGGACGGCCGCGTCCGCCACTTCACCGCAGGGGTGGGGGACCTGGCCACCGGGGCGAAGGCTCCGGTCGACGGGCAGGTGCGGATCGGCAGCAACACCAAGACCTTCACCGCCGTCGTCGTGCTGCAACTGGTGGGGGAGGGGAAGGTCGACCTCGACGCCCCGGTCGACACCTACCTCCCCGGCCTGGTCCGCGGCGAGGGCATCGACGGACGGAGCATCACCGTCCGCCAACTCCTCCAGCACACAAGCGGATTGGCCGACTACGAGGGGGCGCTCGACGAAGCCTCGCTCCGGGAACGGTACTTCGAGCCGCGCGAGCTCCTGGACCTCGCCCTCGGGCAGAAGCCGGTCTCCGCCCCGGGGGAGAAGTTCGGTTACAGCAGCACCAACTACGTGCTCGCCGGCCTGATCGTCCAGAAGGTCACCGGACGGCCGATCGGTGAGGAGATCGACCGCCGCGTCGTCCGGCGCATCGGGCTGCGGCACACCTACTTCCCCGCCGCGGGCGACCGCACCATCCGCGAGCCCCACCCGCACGGCTACCGCAGGGGCACCGCCGACGAGCCGCTGCAGGACTTCACGGAGATGGACCCCTCGGCGGGCTGGGCGGCCGGGCAGATGATCTCCACGGGCTCCGACCTCAACCGCTTCTACTCCGCGTTGCTCGCCGGTCGTCTCCTCCCGCCGGCCCAACTCGCCCAGATGCGCACCACCGTCCCGGTCGGGGACACCGGCATGGGCGCAGGCCTGGGGATCTTCAGCCGGCCGCTGTCCTGCGGCGGGGTCTACTGGGGGCACGGCGGCGACATCCCGGGGTACGAGACCCGGGGCGGTGCCACCGACGACGGCCGCGCCGTCACCGTGGCGGTGACCACCGTCCCGGCCGACGGCGCCGTCACCCGGCACGTCGAGGACGTCGTGGACACGGCGCTCTGCCGCTGAATCGGATGGCATCCCGGGCCCCGGGCCCCGGGCCCCGCACCCGGCGCCCGCCCTGCCCGCCCTGCCCGCCCTGCCCGCCCTGCCCGTACGGCCCGCCCGGCGCTCAGGCGCCGGTGCCCCGGGCTCCGGCCGGTTCGGCGTTCGCGCGCTCCGTGATCATGGTCGGCACGCGGCACGCGGCCCGCGACGGCCAGGTCTTCGGCCGGAGCGCCGGCGTACAGCCGGTCGGTGATCCCGGAGATCTCGGCGGTGGTGCGCTCGTGCAGCCCGCGCCCGGTGTCCGTGAGCTGCAGCCGGGAGGTCTCCGCCGGATCCGGCTCCAGCAGCTCCCCGGCGGTCAGTTCCTCGATCTCCATGGCTACGGTTTCGAACCGTTCGGCCGCCGCTCACCGCGAGCCGCTCACCGAGAGCCGCCCACGGGCAGGCCGGGGGCGATCACCGGCAGGTCCCGTTCCTCGGCGGCGCCGGCCAGGCGCTTGTCGTACGTGACGAAGGCGGTGAGAGCGTGCTCCAGGTGCTCGGCGGTGGCGAGGTGGATGGCGTCCAGCGTGCGGAGGTGCGGGGCAGGGAACCGGCATGCGGCTCGGAGGATGGGGTCGGAGAGCCGGATGCGGAGCAGTCGGTCGAGCAGATCCTCCGAGGCGTCCAGCAGAACCTGCGGTGCGCCGATCCGGATCAGCGCGCGCGGCACCTCGACCTGGGCCGGCGCGCTGGTCGCGTGGCCCTCGGAGCCGTGCGAGGAGAGGAACGTGCGCAGCGCGGTGGATTCGTCCTCGGGGACCAGGAGTTTGAGGATCGCGCAGGAGTCGAGGTAGATCAACGGTCCTCCTCCTCCCGCATGGCGTGCAGGGCGTCGGAGGCCGAGCCGAGTCGGGTGCCGATGTCGGGCAACGCCCAGTCGGAGAGGCCGCGTGCGGTGGCGGCGTTCTCCGGGTCGAGGGTGCCGTCGCGAGCGAGGTCCTCCAGGACCCGCTGTTCGGGATCGGGTGGCGCGAGGACGGCGATCAACCGTCCGTTGCGGGTGATTTCCACGCGTTCGCCGGCTGCAACCCGGTCGATCAACTCGCTGGCGTGTTGCTGGAGTTGGCGGATGGGAACTCTGGTCGTCATGCGACTCACGGTAGAGCTGATCGTGCGGCGACCACGAGGAGTGTGCGTCGGTTTCACGCGAACGGGTGCCGCCCCGTGCCGGGTGCGGCGGGAACGCCGACGGCCCCGCGATCGACGTGCGATCGCGGGGCCGTCCGCCGCCGCCCGGGGCCCGGAGGCCCTGGGGGTCAGCCGATGGAGCGGGGGAGCCGGGTGGTCAGGTAGAGGATGGTGAACGAGCCGACGAGCTGGATGCCGAGGCAGAGGGCGAGCGCGCGGCCCATGCCGAGGCCGGGGGAGAGCGACAGGTACAGGGTGCCGAGGGTGGCGACGCCGAGGGCGAGGCTGGACTGCTGGCCGGTGGCGAGGACGCCGCTGCCGACGCCGGCCCGGGCGGCGGGCACCTTGGAGAGGACGACCCGGAACAGCGGGGTGCCGATCAGGCCCTGTCCGATGCCGGCGAGGGCGACCCCCGGGGCCATCCGCAGCGGGGAGAAGTGCGCCCAGTCGGCGAGGACGGTCACGGCGAGGGTGGCGAGGCCGGCGGCCTGGATGACGGCGCCGGCGCTGAGCACCCGGCTGCCCCAGCGGCCGATCAGGCGCGGCCCGGCGAGCGAGGCGCTGAAGTAGCCGACGGCCATCGGGACGAGCGCCCAGCCGGCTGCGACCGGGCCGAGCTTCAGACCCTGCTGGAGGGCGACCGCGATGACGAACATGAAGCCGCCGAAGCCCGCGAAGTAGGGGAGTGCGATGCCGAGGCCGTGCCGCATCTCCGGGATGCGCAGCAGGGTCGGCGGCACCAGCGGGGTGTCCCCGCGCCGCTCGGCTCGCCGCTCGACCAGGGCGAAGGAGACGGCGAGGACGGGGAACAGGCCGAGCAGCACCCAGGACCAGAGCGGCCAGCCGGCGGCCCGGCCCTCCATCAGCGGGATGAGCAGGGCGAGCAGGGTGGCGGTGAGCAGGACGGTGCCGGGCACGTCGACCCGGGCGGCCCGGGCGGCCTTGCTCTCGGGGACGTAGCGGACCGCGAGCACCACGGCGAGCAGCGCGAACGGCACGTTGAGGAGGAACACCGAACGCCAGCCGGTGCCGAACAGGTCGGCGGCGACCAGCATTCCGCCGAGCACCTGCCCGATCACCACGGAGATTCCGCCGACCGCGCCGTACACGCTGAGCGCGCGGCCGCGCCGGGCGCCGTTGGTGGCGGCGGTGATGGTGCCGAGCACCTGCGGGATGAGCAGCGCGGCCGAGGCGCCCTGGGCGGCCCGGGCGGCGACCAGGGACCACGCGTCGGGGGCGAGGCCGCAGGCGAGCGAGGTGAGGGCGAAGGCGGCGGCGCCGACGACGAAGAGCCGGCGGCGGCCGAAGATGTCGCCGAGGCGGCCGCCGAGGACGAGCAGGACGGCGAAGGCGATGCCGTAGCCGGCGGCGACCAGTTCGAGGACGGCGGGCCCGGCGGCCAGGTCCTTGTCGATGGTGGGCAGGGCGACGTTGACGATGAAGAAGTCGAGCATCGGCAGGAAGGCCCCGAGCAGGACGGTGACCAGCCCGGCGGTGCCGAGGGCCGGGGTTCCGGGGGCGGGGGTGTCCGGCGAGGGGGCGCGGCGGGCCGCGGTGCCGGGGGTGGTGGCGCTGCGGTGCGGGGTGGGGGCGACGGCGAGTTGTTGGGTCACGGGTCATACGATCCGCCGCTCCGTACCCTGGTACCAGAGTGTGGTTATCCAGGTATAAGAAGTACCTGGCAACAGGCTGCCGGGTGCCGCATGCTGGGGAGCATGAGTCTGATGACCCCCGCCGCGCAAGCCCGTACGGCCTCGACCACACCGGCCCCCGGCAGGCCGGCGGCCACCGGGCCGCGCCCGGTCGGCGCGGGTGACGCCCGTCGGCACGAGCTGGCCGCGTTCCTGCGCAGCCGTCGCGAGCGGATCGCGCCCGAGCAGGTGGGCCTGCCGCTGACCGGCCGCCGCCGTACGCCGGGGCTGCGCCGGGAGGAGGTCGCGCAGCTCGCCGCGGTCGGGGTGACCTGGTACACGTGGCTGGAGCAGGGACGGGACATCCAGGTGTCCGCCCAGGTGCTGGACGCGGTGTCCCGGGCGCTGCTGCTGGACCCGAGCGAGCGCGCGCACCTGTTCACCCTGGCCGGCGCGGACGATCCGGCGCCGGTGCGGGAGTGCCCCTCCGTGACCCCGAGCGTGCGGCAGGTGCTGGAGCAGATGGCGCCGTACCCGGCCCTGGTGGTCAACTCCCGTTACGACGTGCTGGCGTACAACGCGCAGTACACCGGGATCGTCGGCGACCTCGCCGCGATGCCGCCGGAGGACCGCAACCTGATGTGGATGGCGTTCACGCCCTCGCGGTTCCGCGAGGTGCTGGTCGACTACCGCACCGAACGCCTCGGGATGGTGGCGCGGTTCCGCTCGGCGATGGCCGACCACAGCTCGGAGCCGGCCTGGAAGGCGCTGCTGGCCCGGGTGCTCAAGGCCTCGCCGGACTTCGCGGAGCTCTGGCAGCGGCACGACGTGATGCGGCCGGGCAACGGCATCAAGCGCTTCCAGGTGCCCGGTGTCGGGCTGTTGAGCTGCGAGTACACCAACTTCTGGCTCAGTCCCGGGTTGGGCACCCGGATGATCACCTACACCCCGCTGGACGACGGGACCCGCGCGCTGATGGACCGGCTGCCGACGGCGGCCTGAGCCGACGGCCGCTCAGGCCCGGGCGGCCGCGTCCCGCCCGAGCAGCAGGCACACCACCGCGAGCGGCAGTTCGACGCCGCCCGCCATGACCAGCGCGGCGAGCACCGCGTGTCCGGGCCCGGCGCAGGCGATGTCGGCCAGCGCGTCCGCGGTGAGCAGCAGGGCCACCGCCGCGCCCGCCCAGAGCGCGGCGGGGTTGCGACGGCGCAGCAGTGCGTCCAGCGAGAGCAGGGCGGAGAACTCCACCAGGTCGAGCACGACCCACGGGGTCTCGTGGCAGACGGCGAGGATCGTCAGCCAGGGCAGCAGGGCGACCGCGGCCATGACGGGCACCCGGGCGAAGCGCTCGGGCAGGGCGGACGAGGGGGCGGAGCGGACGGATCGGGCGGAGAGGACGGCGGTGCTCATGCCGCACCCCCGGCCCGGTGCTCCCGGCCGTTCCCCCGGCCGTTCTCCTGGCCGTTCCCCCGCCCCCGGGTCCGCTCCTGACCTCGCGTCCGCTCGCGCACCCGCTCCAGCGGCAGCCGTTCGGCGGCCCGGCCCGCCGGGTGCTCGACCAGTACCGCGTCGAACGGCCCCTCGGCCCAGGCGAGCCAGAACCGCCCGGCCACCGTGACCACCTCGGCCGCGGCCCACACCGGCCGGAACACCCGCCGCCCGGTGAACACCACCGAGGGCGCCGTGCCGTCGCCCGCCAGCCGGCCCCAGGCGAGCACGTGCCGGGCCCGCCCGCCGGACGGGCTGCGCCGGGCCCCGCGCAGCAGCTGCGGGGTGAGCCGGGCGCTGACCAGGACGTCGGTCAACTCGCCGTGCTGGTAGAGCTCCAGCGCGGCCCGGCCGCGGTCGGGCCGGACGCTGCGGACCGACCAGGGGCCGGCGCCGGCCGACAGCGCACCCTCCGGCTCCGACGCCGGGCGGAGCGCGCCCCCGGGAACACCCCCGTGGTTCCCGGGGAGGCGCCGTCCGTGCGGCGGAGTGGCGGAGTGCGGTGCGGTCCTCGTCATGCCTCCAAGCCTTCCGTCGACGACCCCTTCCTGTCGGTGGTGCTCCACCCCGAATCGGGGGTGTAGCCAGCTACACCCCCACCGGGCACCCCCCTTCATGGCGACCGATGATCACCGGGCCCTACGCTGTCGGCCATGCCCTCCACCACGTTGCGCCGAGCGCTCGTCAGGAGCCTCCGGCGTCCACCGTGGTCGCCCGGGACCTGGCGGGACGTCCGCTTCATAGCCGCCGGAATACCGTCGGCCGTGCCGGTCTGGCTGGTCGTCACCGACTCCGGACTGCTCTTCCCGCTGCTCGGCGCCGTCCTGCTCTGCACCCGCCCGCTGACCGCCCTCCAGCGCGGCCGGCTGCGCGCCCTGTACGGGGTGGAGATCCCGCCGCTGCGACCGCCGGCCCGGATCCGGGCCTGGCTGCTGGGAATGACCTGGCGCCAGCTCCTGCACCATCTCCTGGCCGGCCCGCTGCTGGCACTGGGCGCGGCGGCGCTGCTGTACGCCTGGGGCGCCGCCCTGGTGCTGACCACCCTGTACGCCTGGATCTGGCTGATGCCGCCCGGCACCGCGCTGCGCTCGGACCTGGCCGGGCTGGACGTCGGGCTCACCGCCGTCGGCGTGCTGCTGCTGGTCGCGCTGCCCTGGGCGACGACGGCGGCGGCCCACCTGGAGGTGTGGACGGCGCGGCAGCTGCTGGGTCCCGACCGGGCGGAGACGCTGGAGCGGCGGGTCGAGGAGATCGCCGAGAGCCGGGCCGGGCTGGTCGACGCGGTGGACGCCGAGCGCCGCCGGATCGAGCGGGACCTGCACGACGGCGCGCAGCAGCGCCTCACCTCGCTGGCGATGAACCTGGGTCTGGCCCGGCGCACCCTCAAGGACGTCCCGCCGGAGGTCATGCAGGTGATCGTGGAGGCGCACGAGGAGGCCCAGGCGGCCATCGACGAGCTGCGCGACCTGGTCCGCGGCCTGCACCCGGCGGTCCTGGAGGACCGCGGCCTGGACGCGGCGCTGTCCGGCGTCGCGGCCCGCGCCCCGCTGCCGGTGCGCCTGGACGTCGACCTCTCCGAGCCGGTCGCCCCCACCGTCGAGGCGGTCGCCTACTTCACCGTGTCCGAGGCGCTCACCAACGTGGCCAAGCACGCCCGCGCCGACCGGGTCGACCTCTCGGTGCGGACGGCCGGCGGCCGGCTGCGCCTGGTCATCAGCGACGACGGGGTGGGCGGCGCGGACGCCTCGCGCGGCACCGGGCTCACCGGTCTGCGCAAGCGCGCCGCCTCGGTCGACGGCACGTTGTCCGTTCTCAGCCCCCTCGGGGGTCCCACCACCATCACCGTGGAGTTGCCGTGCGCGCTGTGATCGCCGAGGACTCGGTCCTGCTGAGGGTCGGCCTGGTCAAGGTCCTGGAGGCGGTGGGCTTCGAGGTCGTGGCCGCCGTCGGGGACGCCGTGGAGCTGCTGGCCGCGGTCGAGGAGCACCGTCCGAAGGTCGTGGTCGCCGACGTCCGGATGCCGCCGGGCTTCCACGACGAGGGGGTGAAGGCCGCGATGGTGATCCGCCGGCAGTGGCCGGAGACCGCGGTCCTGCTGCTCTCCCAGTTCGTGGAGGAGCGGTACGCCGCCGACCTGCTGGCGACCAACACCAGCGGTGTCGGCTACCTGCTCAAGCAGCGGGTGGCCAATGTGGACGACTTCGTGGACGCGCTGCAGCGGGTCGCCGAGGGCGGCACCGCGCTGGACCCGGAGGTGGTCGCGCAGCTGCTGGTGCGCCGCCACCGGGATCCGTTGGAGAAGCTGACCCCGCGCGAGCGGGACGTGCTCGGCCTGATGGCGGAGGGCCGTTCCAACGCCGCGATCGCCGCCTCGCTGGTGGTCAGCGACAGCGCGGTGGCCAAGCACATCAACTCGATCTTCACCAAGCTCGACCTGCCGCAGGCCGAGGACAGCCACCGCCGGGTGATGGCGGTGCTGCGCTTCCTGGAGGTCGGGTGACGGCCGCGGCGGCGAGGGCCTGGCGGGTCACCGGGACGCTCGCGGCCGTGCTGGTCGTGCTCGGCGCCGGGGTGCAGACCTGGTCGGTCGTGGCGCAGCAGCAGTCGACCGGCAGCCGGTCGTACGACGTGCCGGTCCACCGGCTGAAGCTGGAGACGGGGAGCGCCTCGGTCAAGGTGCGGGCCGGGCGGGCGGACCACGTGGTGATCGGCCAGCGGCTGGACTGGACGGTGCGCAAGCCGGTGGTGTCGAGCATCGTCGTCGACGGCCTCCTCACCGTCGGTGTGCGCTGCCGGTCGGTCCTGCCGGTCGTGGACTTCGGCTGCGGCGCCGAGATCGAGGTGGAGGTGCCGGAGGCGACCGAGGTGTCGGGGTCGGTGGGCTCCGGCTCGGTCCGGGTGGAGGGGCTGAGCGGGAACGTGGACGTGGAGCTCGGCTCCGGCGAGCTGCTGCTGGTCGGCACCTCCGGGGACGTGACGGCACACGCCACCTCCGGGCTGATCCGGGGCGAGGACCTGAGCGCGCGGCGGGTCGACGCGGAGACCACCTCGGGGGCGATGGAGCTGGCCTTCACCAAGGCCCCGCAGCAGGTGGAGACCAGGGCCACCTCCGGTTCGGTGACAATGACCCTGCCGAGGAACAGCCGCTACGCCTTCTCCAGCGACGTCGGGTCGGGCACCGGCCGGATCGACCCGGAGCTGGCGGACTCCGACAGCCCGAACCGCATCCACGCCACGGCCACCTCGGGGTCGATCACCATCGACCCGTCGTAGCGCCGACGGTCGGCCGGCTCCACCGGGCATGGCGGCCGGCACCACCGGCCACGGCATCGTCCGCCGGTGGTGCCGGCGGCCGTCGCGCGGGCCGCTCACCCGGGTGGGGGACAATGGAGAGTCCCGTCCCCCCGACCCGAGGTCAGCCGCGCATGACAGCCACGTCCGCACCCACCGCGTCCGACACCGAGTTCGCGCCGCTCGACATCGGCCCGATCCGGGTGTGGCCGCCCGTCGTGCTGGCGCCGATGGCCGGCATCACGAACGCGCCCTTCCGCACCCTCTGCCGGGAGCAGAGCGGCGGCAAGGGCCTGTACGTCTCGGAGATGATCACCACCCGGGCGCTGGTCGAGCGCAACGCCAAGACCATGCAGCTGATCAAGTTCGACCCGAGCGAGAAGCCGCGCTCGATCCAGCTGTACGGGGTGGACCCGGTGACCGTCGGCAAGGCCGCCCGGATGATCGCGGACGAGGGCCTGGCCGACCACATCGACCTCAACTTCGGCTGCCCGGTCCCGAAGGTGACCCGCAAGGGCGGCGGCTCGGCGCTGCCGTACAAGCGCAACCTGCTGCGGGAGATCCTGCGCGAGGCCGTCGCCAACGCGGGCGACCTGCCGGTGACCATGAAGATGCGCAAGGGCATCGACGACGACCACCTCACCTATCTGGACGCCGGCCGGATCGGCGCCGAGGAGGGCGTGGCCGCGATCGCCCTGCACGGGCGCACCGCCGCCCAGCACTACGGCGGGACGGCGGACTGGTCGGCGATCGCCCGGCTGCGCGAGTCCGTCCCGGCGCACGTGCCGGTGCTGGGCAACGGGGACATCTGGTCGGCGGACGACGCGTTGCGGATGATGCGCGAGACCGGTTGCGACGGCGTCGTGGTGGGCCGCGGCTGCCTGGGCCGGCCGTGGCTGTTCAAGGACCTGGTCGCGATCTTCGAGGGCGACGTCGACCACGCCCGCCCGGACTTCGGCTACGTGGCGCGGGCGATGGTGCGCCACGCGCAGCTGCTCGGCGAGTGGATCGGCGACGAGGCGCGCGGCGTGATCGACTTCCGCAAGCACGTCGCCTGGTACACCAAGGGCTTCTCGGTCGGTTCCGAGCTGCGGGTGCGGCTCGCCGGCTCCTCCTCGTTGGCCGAACTGGCCACGACCCTGTCCGAGGTGGAGCAGTCCCAGGGCTGGCCGGACGGCGCGGACGGCCCGCGCGGGCGCACCAGCGGCAACGGCCGGGTGGTCCTGCCGGAGGGCTGGTTGGACGATCCGTACGACTGCGCCCGCCCGGGCGTGGACGCCGAATCGGACACGTCCGGCGGATGATCTGTACGGACCGTCGAAGTCGGCCTGATCGGGCCGACTGCCACTAGGTCCCAGCCCTCTTGTCCATTCTGGACAGGAGGGCTCCTTTTCGGCGTCCGGATGTCACGGAACGAGCACGTTTCTGGACACTGTGCGACGATCGGCGGAGGTGGTCTACGTTCGACCGGCGAGACACGCTGGTGACGCTTGCCACACGCCGCAGGGGCTGATGCCGGGTCAGTGGACGAAATGGACAGGTCGGCCGTGAATCGCTTCCCGAAGCCGGCCGGCCGGGGATCGGGCGATCCGGCTGCAGGAAATCAAGCCGGGGCAACGCGACCGACCCACGGTCGCTACCCAGCGTCCGGATCGTGTGATCTTCGGGTTTCGTTGTGTTCAAGAGTTGAACGCTTGCTAGCGTCAGGCGGACGATTTCACCAACAGAGGTGAACGCCTTTATGTGCATTCGATCTAGCGGGTTACCTCTCGGTACCGGCCTCGGGTGGCCTATTCAGGGCAGAGAAGTGCCTTCGAAATGGGTATGTTCTCCGGCGTCAGGGCAACCGCGTACGAGGAGACCGACCCGTGCCGTCCCAGCAGAAGTTTGTTTACTCCTTCACCGAAGGAAACAAGGACCTCAAAGATCTTCTTGGCGGCAAGGGCGCGAACCTGGCCGAGATGACCAACCTGGGCCTCCCCGTCCCCCCGGGATTCACCATCACCACCGAGGCCTGCAAGGTCTTCCTGGAGACGGGCAGCGAGCCCACCTCCCTCCACGAGGAGATCAGCGCCCACCTGGACGCCCTCGAACTGGAGATGGGCAAGAAGCTCGGCCAGGCCGACAACCCCCTCCTGGTCTCGGTGCGCTCCGGCGCGAAGTTCTCCATGCCCGGCATGATGGACACCGTCCTGAACATCGGCCTCTCCGACGCCTCGGTGACCGGCCTCGTCGCCCAGTCCGGCAACGAGCGCTTCGCCTGGGACTCCTACCGCCGCCTGGTCCAGATGTTCGGCAAGACCGTGCTGGGCGTCGACGGCGAGCTGTTCGAGGAGGCCCTGGACGAGGCCAAGCACGCCAAGGGCACCGTCAACGACCTGGACCTGGACGCTTCCGACCTCCGGGAACTGGTCGAGGTGTTCAAGGGCATCGTCGAGCGGGAGACCGGACGGGCCTTCCCGCAGGACCCGCGCGAGCAGATGGACCTCGCCATCCACGCGGTCTTCCACTCCTGGAACGGTGACCGCGCCCGGCTGTACCGCCGCCAGGAGCGCATCCCGAACGACCTCGGCACCGCGGTCAACGTCTGCACCATGGTCTTCGGCAACCTCGGCGAGGACTCCGGCACCGGCGTCGCCTTCACCCGCGACCCCTCCACCGGTGCCCAGGGCGTCTACGGCGACTACCTGTCCAACGCCCAGGGCGAGGACGTCGTCGCCGGCATCCGCAACACGCTGCAGCTGTCCGAGCTGGAGAAGCTCGACAAGAAGTCGTACGACGAGCTGATGGCGATCATGCAGAAGCTCGAGAACCACTACCGCGACCTCTGCGACATCGAGTTCACCATCGAGCGCGGCAAGCTCTGGATGCTGCAGACCCGCGTCGGCAAGCGCACCGCCGCCGCCGCCTTCCGGATCGCCGTCCAGCTCGTCGACCAGGGCCTGATCGACCTGGACGAGGCCCTCATGCGGGTCACCGGCGGCCAGCTGGCCCAGCTGATGTTCCCGCGCTTCGCCCCGACCGCCGAGTCCAAGCAGATCGCCTGGGGCCTCGCCGCCTCGCCGGGCGCCGCGATCGGCAAGGTCGTCTTCGACTCGTACACCGCCGTCAAGTGGTCCCGCTCCGGCGAGAAGGTCATCCTGGTCCGCCGCGAGACCAACCCGGACGACCTGGACGGCATGATCGCCGCCGAGGGCATCCTCACCTCGCGCGGCGGCAAGACCTCGCACGCCGCCGTCGTCGCCCGCGGCATGGGCAAGACCTGTGTCTGCGGCGCCGAGGAGCTGGAGGTCGACACCAAGGGCCGCAAGTTCACCACCGCCGACGGCCTGGTGATCCACGAGGGCGACGTCGTCTCCATCGACGGCGCCTCCGGCAAGGTCTACCTCGACGAGGTGCCCGTCCTGCCGTCCCCCGTGGTCGAGTACTTCGAGGGCACCCTGCACGCCGGCGCCGACGTCCAGGGCGGACTGGTCCAGGCCGTCCACCGGCTGATGTCGCACGCCGACGGCCGTCGCCGCCTGGCCGTGCGCGCCAACGCCGACAACGCCGAGGACGGCTCGCGCGCCCGCCGCTACGGTGCCCAGGGCATCGGCCTGTGCCGCACCGAGCACATGTTCCTCGGTGAGGAGCGCCGCAAGGAGGTCGAGCACCTGATCCTCGCGGACAACGACAAGGACCGCGAGCTCGCCCTCTCCACCCTGCTGCCGCTGCAGAAGGGCGACTTCCTGGAGCTCTTCCAGGCGATGGACGGGCTGCCGGTCACCGTGCGCCTGCTCGACCCGCCGCTGCACGAGTTCCTGCCGGACATCACCGAGCTGTCGGTGCGCGTCGCCCTCGCCGAGGCCCGCAAGGACCCGAACGAGAACGACCTGCGCCTGCTCCAGGCGGTGCACAAGCTGCACGAGCAGAACCCGATGCTCGGCCTGCGCGGCGTCCGCCTCGGCCTGGTCATCCCCGGCCTGTTCGGCATGCAGGTCCGGGCCATCGCCGAGGCCGCCGCCGAGCGCAGGCTGGCCGGCGGGGACCCGCGTCCCGAGGTGATGATCCCGCTGGTCGGCACCGTCCAGGAGCTGGAGCTGGTCCGCGACGAGTGCGAGCGCGTGCTCGCCGAGGTCGCCCAGTCCACCGGCGTCCAGCTGGACATCAAGCTCGGCACCATGATCGAGCTGCCGCGCGCCGCGGTGACCGCCGGGCAGATCGCCGAGGCCGCCGAGTTCTTCTCCTTCGGCACCAACGACCTGACCCAGACGGTCTGGGGCTTCTCCCGGGACGACGTGGAGGCCTCGTTCTTCACCGCCTACCTGGAGAAGGGCATCTTCGGGGTCTCCCCGTTCGAGACCATCGACCGCGACGGCGTCGGCTCGCTGGTCAAGCACGCCGTCGAGGCCGGCCGGGCCACCCGCCCCGACCTCAAGCTCGGCGTCTGCGGCGAGCACGGCGGCGACCCGGAGTCGGTCCACTTCTTCCACGAGGTGGGGCTGGACTACGTCTCCTGCTCCCCCTTCCGGATCCCGGTGGCGCGCCTGGAGGCAGGCCGCGCCGCCATCGAGACGGCGGGCAGCGACTCGCGCTGAGGGAGGGAAGGCATCCCCTCCTCACGCGCGGGCACGACTGACCGCTCCCCCTCCCACCGGGAGGGCGTACACCGGAGCTCGGCGCAGGAGAACCGGCGTACGTGAAACGGCCGGGCGGGAAC
>NZ_JBHWCL010000030.1:0-4766 GCF_042735125.1 Kitasatospora sp. NPDC059599
CGGCCGGGTGGCCGCCCCCGGCCGCCCGGCCCGCCAGCGCCGCCCGCGCCTCGGCCACCGACTGCCCGACGCCCACCGTCGGCAGCGCCGGCCCCACCAGCGCGCCCAGTGGATCGTCCGGCTTGGCGGCGCCCTCCGCGAGCGCCGCCGTCAGCGCCTCCCGCGACACCGAGCCCATCAGCTCCGTCGCACTCACCCCGAACGGGCGCGCCGCCCGCGCCAGCGCCACCGGCGCCACACCGCCCGGCGCGGCCCGCAGCGCCTCCACCGCCTCGCCGACGGTCGCGTCCGCGGGGACCGCCACCAGCGGATCCGCCGCCTCCAGCGCGGCCCGGACCACCGTCTCCCCCGGCTCCTCCAGGAAGCCCCACTCCCGCATCCAGGTGTCGCTGTGCACCTTGGACAGGTACGAGCGCCCCGAGTCCGGCAGCAGCACGACCACCAGGTCGTCCGGACCCAGCCGCCGCGCCACCCGCAGCGCCGCCGCCACCGCGGTGCCCGAGGACGGGCCGGCCAGGATGCCCTCCTCCCGGGCGAGCCGGCGTGCCGTCAGCAGCGACTCCCGGTCCGGGATCCGCTCGAAGGAGTCGACCACCTCCGAGCGGTAGGCCTGCGGCCAGCGGTCCTCGATCGTCCCGGGGTGCAGGAAGTGCCCGATGCTCTCCACGAACCACGGGCTGCCGTCCCCGCCCCCGTACGAGGAGGACTCCGGATCCGCGCCGACCACGGTCACCGCACCGCCGGACGCCTGCTTCAGGTACCCGCCGGTGCCGGTGACGGTGCCGCCGGTACCGACGCCGGCGACGAAGTGGGTCACCCGGCCACCGGTCTGCTCCCAGATCTCGGGGCCGGTGGTCCGGACATGGGCGTCAGGATTGGCCAGGTTGTCGTACTGGTTGGCGAGCCAGGCGCCGGGGATCTCCTCGGCGAGCCGCCGGGCCACGTTGAACAGGTGCGCCGGATCCTCCTGCGGCACGGCGGTCGTGGCGAGCACCACCTCGGCGCCGTACGCCCGCAGGATGTCCGACTTCTCGGGCGCCGACCGGTCCGACACCCCCGCGATCACCCGGTACCCGCGCTGCCGCCCGACGATGGCCAGACCGATGCCGGTGTTGCCGGAGGTCGCCTCGACGATCGTCCCGCCCGGCTCCAGCAGACCGTCCCGCTCGGCGGCCAGGATCATCGAGAGCGCGGCGCGGTCCTTGACACTGCCGCCGATGTTCAGGAACTCGGCCTTGGCGTAGACCGGCGCGGCGATACCGGCGCCGAGCCGGGCGAGGCGGAACAGCGGCGTCCCGCCGATCGCGTCGAGGACGGATTCGTGCACTGCGGTCATCCTGGGCTCCTTCATCCGGGCCGTCCCGGCCTTCCCTGTCATTCGCGCCGTCCGTGCCGCCCCGGCCACCCGACCGTTCGGCTGCCCGGGTCGTACGGGCCGCCCCGGGCATCCGGTGCGGCGTGTACGGACGTACCGACCGAGCCTTCCCACACCCGCGCCCCGCTAGGCCCGGTCCGGCCGAGCCGTCCCGACGTGCGCCTCACCCACCCGACGGGCGTCTCCCCCACCCGACGGGCGCCGACCCCACCCGGGGCCGTTTCCCCCGCCCGGGGGAGACGGCCCCTCCTCGTGCGGGACGGCAACCCGGGCCGCCCCCGGCAGGCTTGGGGCACCGAAGGCCCCACGGAGCACCCGAGGACCGGACATGACCCGACGCCGACTGCACGCCGTCACCCTGGCGGGCGCGCTCGCCCTGCCGTACATCGCGCTGAAGTCGTACTGGGCGGCGGGCGGCCGCGCCGGACTGGCCGACGGCTACCGGATGGTGGACGACTTCCGGCGCAACGGCGCACCCGCCGCGCTGATCCGGTTGGAGCAGCACGGCGTCGACTTCACCGCCGTCCTGGCGCTGGCGGGCGTCGCGCTCGCACTCGTCCTGGCCCGGCGCCCACCGGCCCGCACCCTGCCCCGCCGCCTGCTGCTCGTCCCCGCCTGGGCGGGCACCCTGCTGGTCCCCTACGGGCTGCTCACCGCCCTGCTGGGTGCGAACGGCGGCCACGCCGCGGGCGGCGACCCGATCACCGGCTGGGTCGTCCCGGCCGGGGCCGCCGCCTTCGTCGGCATCGGAACGGCCCTGGGGGTCGCGGCGTGGTCGCACCGTCCGCCAATCAGGACCTGACGGCTCGTCACCATCCGTTCGGGTGCCGCGACAACCAGCCGGCGTGCCGCGCCTTCAGCCGATCGCGCTCCGCCGTCGTGGTCAGGAACACGTCCGCGCCGCCGTCGTACGGGTGGTGGATGCGCCGCAGGTCGGTGTCCGTGATGATGACGCCGGCCACCTCCTCGTCGGCGACCTGGCGCAGCAGACCGTCCAGGCAGCCGCGCCGCCACGGGAGCTGCTCGACGTAGGCGTGACCGTAGGTGCGGAACGCCGGGTCGGGGTCGTCGGTCTGCAGCCAGGTCCGCCAGTGGGTCGTTCCCGGGCGCGCGGCGGGGGCGGGCGGATCGGAGGTCCACGCCGGAATGATGACGTACAGCTCCGCGCCGCCGAACAGCTCGTCCAGCACCGTGTTGTGGCGCTCCAGCACGATCGCGTACTCGCGTTCGTCGCCGGGGTAGCGCTTGGAGTCGGGCAGGCCGTGGAAGCGCACCCAGACGTCCCGCCCCCGCTCGTCCAGCTCGTGCCCGACCGGCAGGCTCCCCGGCCACCGTCGCTCCCAGCGCCCGGTCAACGCCTCCAGGTCCACCGCGACCCCCGCCACCCGTCCTCCTCCTCCGATCACCGGGATCCGCAGGACGGACGCCGACCCTCCGCCGGACCGACGGCGCGTCACCTCCCGGATCGCCGCCGAGTCTGTCACACCCGCCCCTTCAGCCCCGACCTGGTGAAATTCCCTCGTCCCGGCTGTCCGGCTCCCGTAGCGTGGTCCGGTCGTTGATCTTGAGGGCAGAACGGGGCTCCACACCATGCAGCAGTACCAGGGCTGGGCCGACGAACGGTTCGGCGCCGTCGCGGACGCCTTCGCGCGCAACTTCGCCGACTTCCCCGAGCTGGGCGCCGCCGTCACGGTCTTCGCCGGCGGCCGCAAGGTGGTCGAGCTGTGGCGCGGCACGGCCGACGAACGCACCGGCCGGGCCTGGACGCAGGACACCGTGGTGCCGGTGTTCTCGTGCGCCAAGGGCCCGGTGAGCATCTCCGCGCACCTGCTCGCCCAGCAGGGCCGGCTCGACCTGGACGCCCCGGTCGCCCGCTACTGGCCCGAGTTCGCGCGGCACGGCAAGCAGGACGTCACCACCCGGCTGATCCTCGGCCACCGCGCCGGCATCCCGGCGCTGGACGCGGTGCTCACGTTCGAGGAGATCGCCGCCTGGGAGCCGGTGATCCGGGCGATCGAGGCGCAGGAGCCGCTCTGGGAGCCGGGCACGGCCTACGAGTACCACGGCCACGTGTTCGGCTTCGCGGTCGGCGAGGTGATCCGCCGGATCACCGGCCTGACCCCGGGCGCGTTCCTGCGCAAGGAACTCGCCGAGCCGCTCGGACTGCCGGTCCGGATCGGTCTGCCGGAGAGCGAACTCCCCCGCCTGGCGCGGCTGGTGGAGGCGGAGGGCCGCCGCCCGATGCCCGGCCCCGAGCACCTGCTGACCCGGATCGTGACGATGAACGGCGCACTGGTCTTCCCCGGCCTGGACGCTCCGCACGGCTGGAACGACCCGGCCCTGCACGCGATCGAGCTGCCCGGTGCGGGCGCCGTCGCCTCCGCCACCGGGCTGGCCGGCCTGTACGCGGCGGCGGTCACCGGCCTGGACGGCGGGGAGCGGCTGCTCTCCGCCGAGACGGTCACCGGGATGGTGCGCGAAGTCTCCTCCGGCGCGGGCTTCCTGGGCTTCGACATGGGCGCCCGCTGGGGCTCCGGTGTCCTGCTCGACTCCCCCGCCTTCCGCGGGCTGCTCGGCGCTCGGAGCTTCGGCAACGACGGCGCCGGCGGCCAGTTCGCGTTCGGTGACGACGAGTTCGGCGTCGGCTTCGGCTACGTCGCCAACCGGATGATCGGCCACGGCGACGCCCGGGCGACCCGGCTGATCGACGCGGTGCGCGGATGCCTGGGGTGACGGACTTCCTCGCTCTCCTCACCGGCTTGGCCGGCACCGGCAGCCTCGGCGAGCTGCGCTACGGCGCCTCGCTGCCCGAACTCGCCGCCCACTACGGCGATCCCTGGGACGGCGGCCGGATCCACCGCGACGACCGCTGGCCGCACGGCTTCAACTGGGGCGACGTACTGACGGTGTTCTGCCGCTGCCGGCAGCTGCACTCGCTGTCCCTGCCGGCCTGGTACGGCGAGCTCGAACTCCCGCGACCGGGCGGCGGATCAGTGACGCTCGGCAGCCGCGTCACCGAGACCGAGCTGATGGCCGCGCTGACCGCCTCCGGCCACACCTGGCAGACGGTGACGTACGAGAACCTCCCGGACCAGAAGAACCTGATGTTCTCGCCGGCCGAGGAGGTCCGGGTGGAGCTGGTCCTGACCAACCGGGAGACCTACGACGAGCCGCCGTCGGAGGAGTTCATGCTGTACAAGGCGATGCTGTGGGGCTACGAGCACGTCGAGTGCCCCGAGCCGGACCGCACCCTGCCCGACGACGGCTGGGGCGCGGGCGACCGCTGAGCGGCGGCCGCCCGCGGAGCGGACGCGGGGGCGGGGCCGGGCGAGGCCGCGGACGGGAGGTCCCCCGCCCCCACACCCAACCGACCCGGCAGGAGCGCGGCGGA
>NZ_JBHWCL010000030.1:4776-66402 GCF_042735125.1 Kitasatospora sp. NPDC059599
CCTGCCCGACCCGGGCGGGGGGGGGGGCGACCGCGGGGCGGGGGCCGCCCGCGGCGCGGAGCGGGGGGCGGGCCGTCCCGTCCCCTGTGCGGAACGGACCGCCGCCGACTCCCCGAACTCCCGTGCTGCTTCGGCTGCTTCGGTTACTTCGGTTACTTCAGCAGGAAGTCGTACACGGCCTGCCGTCCGGCCGGGTTCGCCGCCCGGGTCTGCACCGAGTGCGCCGCCCCGGGCACGATCACGATCTGCGGGTCGTGCGCCGACTCGGCCTGCTGGTACAGCCATTCGTTGGGCGTGGACAGGTCCCGGTCGCCGCCGAGCAGCAGCACCGGCACGTTCGGCAGCTTGCGGTGCGCCGGCGGTGTCGGCGGGACCTGCTCGCGCGGCCAGTCCAGGCAGACCAGCAGGCTGCCGAGGCCGGTCGCGGTCGCCGGGTCGTACGGCCAGGTCTGTTCGGCGGTCAGCCGCTGCCGGGTGCGCTCCAGCGCCGTCGCGCGTCCCGCGACCGGGGTGTCGGTGGTGCCCCACGGGAAGTGCGAGTCGGCGCACACCGTGGCGGCGTGCAGTCCCTGGCTGAGCAGGTTCGCGGGGGCGGCGTCGCCCTGGTGGACGGTGTCGATGAAGGCCTGGAGTTTGGCTGGCTGCCCGGCGGCGGCCTCGTGCAGGGCCTGCGCGACACCGCCGTAGTTCGGGTCGGTGAACTCGTAGCTGGTGAGGGCGTCCAGGATCTGCGCCCCGTTGCCGTACTGCCGGACGGTGGCGGCGAGGTCGGCGGCCGGGTCGGTGGTGCAGCCGGTGGCCTGGCAGGCGGCGCGCAGGACGCGGGCGCTGGCGGGCAGTGCGGCCAGGTCCAAGGGGTCGTAACCCTGTTGCGGCACCACCGAGTCGAGCACCAGCCTGGCCACGTGCGCCGGGTGGGCGAGGGCGTAGCGTTCGGCGACGAAGGTGCCGTAGGAGACGCCGTCCAGGGTGAGGCGCCGGTCGCCGAGGGCGCGGCGCAGCAGGTCGATGTCGGCGACGGTGTCCGCGGTGCCGTAGTGGCGGGCGTTCGGGCCGAGGGTGGCGGCGCAGTCGGCGATGGACTGCTTGCGGGGCGCGGAGAGGTCGGAGGAGCCCATGTCCTCCTGGAGGCCCGGGCATTGGAGCGCGCCGCCTCCGGTGCCGCGCTGGTCGTACATGACCAGGCGGTAGTCCTTCAGGACGGGCTCCATCTTGCCCGCGATCCGCTTCATCAGCGGGACACCGGGCTGGCCGGGGCCGCCGGTGAGGAACAGCAGGTCGCCCTTGGGGGCCTTGGTGTTGCCGGTGACGGCCACCGCGAGGTCGAGGGTGCCGGGGGTGGCGCCGCTGTGGTCGAGCGGGACGGTGAGGGTCCCGCAGGTGAACTCGGGTGCGTCCGGGCAGGGCGCCTGCCCGGTGATCCCGCCGCCGGGTCCGGCCTGGTCGGCCGCGGCAACGACATCGGCGGCGGGGCCGCCGGAGGCGACGGCGGGGGTGGCCAGGGTGGTTCCGGCGACCACCGCGACGGCACCCAGCAGGGCGGCGAAACGGCCGCGCGTGCTCGTCATGTTCGTCCTTCCGCTCGCACCGCGTCCGTACTGACGCGGTCACGGAAGTAGCCTGCGCCCCGGGAGACTTCGATGGCGAGCACGGGCACCGGGATTCGTCCAGGGTCGAATCCTGGTCCCCCGGAAGGCGGACGAAACCGCCCCGATCGGTCGTGGCCGGAACGGCCAGGGCGCGGACCGCCTCGTACGGGCAGCGGCTCGACCCGGGCCCGCGGCGGACCGCCTCGTACGGGCAGCGGCTCGCTTCCCGCGCGCCGCGGCGCGGTCCGTCACGCCAGCACGCGCGGAAGGACCACCCGCACCCAGTCCTCCGGCCGCGACAGGTGCGGGGCGTGGCCGCCGCCCGGGTACAGGTGCCGCTCCGCCTTCGGCAGCGCGAGGTCGATGAGGTCGAGCACCTCGCCGAACATCGGCGCGCTGTCGTCGCTCTGCGTGAGCAGCGCCGGGTCGGTGAAGCGAGCCAGTCCGGTGAGGTCGAGGTCGAGCGCGTCCGGGTCGCGCAGTTCGTCCAGGTAGGTGGGCGCGTTGCGGATGTAGGTGTGCCGGATGGGCGCGGGCAACTGCTCCCACGCGCCCGGTCCGTAGGCGAGGCTGTCCACGTACAGTTCGGCGGCCGCGGCCGACTCGGCCTGCTCCAGCAACTCCCGGACGGCGGCGATCCGGTCGGCGAAGGCCGTGCCGATCGGGCGCAGGTCGGGGTCGGCGAGCAGGATGCCGGTGCCGGGCGGCTCGTGCACGGCGATCCCCCGGAGCAGGTCGGGAATGGCGGAGGCGAGCCGGAGGGTGACCAGCGCGCCGTAGGAGTCGCCGTAGACGAAGGCCGGGGCGAGGCCGAGCTCCCGGATCAGCCCGGCCAGGTCGGCCGCGTCCTCGTACACCGAACCCTGGGTGAGCGGGTCCTCGCTGCGGCTGTGCCCCCGGCGGTCGTAGACGACGGTGGTGGCGGACTCCGCCAGGCCCGGAACCACCCGCGCCCAGGAGTCCCCGTCGCTCCACGAGCCGTGCACCAGGACGACGCCGGGTCCCTCGCCGCGGACCTCGTAGTGCAGCGCCACCCCGTTCACCCTGATCTCGGCCATCACGAGCCTCCCGATCTCTGCGGTGCTCCCCCACCAGCCTGACACAACCGCCTGGAAGGCTCAGATCCGCCGGTCCGGGCGGCTGCGGTACCCCGCCACCGGGCCTCCGGGAGGTGCGCGGGGGCCGTGATGCGGGCCGTCATGCAGGCCGTCATGCAGGCCGTCAAGACGGCAGAACCCAGGACCGGGCCGAGGACCGGGACGGGACCGGGACGGGACCGGGGCCGAACCCGGGGTCCGGCCGAGGACCGGGGCGGGATCGGGCCGAAGATCATCCTCACGCGTGATCCCGCCGCCCGGCGACCGTGCCAGGCTCGACGCATGCACTACGCCGTACGCCGGATCGCCGCCGAGGAATGGCGGGAACTCCGCGAGATCACCCTGGAGGCGCTCCGGGACTCCCCCGACGCCTTCAGCCTGTCCTACGCCGACGCGGCCGCCCGCCCCGACGGCTACTGGCAGCAGCACGCCGCCGCCGAGGCCACCTCCGGGGACTGCGCCACCTTCACGGTCCGTGACGACCACGGCGCCGTGGTCGGGATCGCCGGCGTCGAACCCATCCCGCACGTCCCCGACACCGCGCACGTCCACGCCGTCTACGTCGCCCCGGCGCACCGCGGTGCCGCCGGCCCCGCCGCCGACCTGGTGAACGCAACCATCCGCCACGCGCGCGACCACATCGACGTGCGGTGGCTGACCCTCGGCGTCAACGAGAGCAACGGGCGCGCGCTGGCCTTCTACCGGCGGCTCGGCTTCGAGGACACCGGCAAGGTGATCCCCTACGTCCGGAACCCGGCCGAGAAGGTCTTCATCCTGGGCTATCCGGGCTTCCGCGACGCCCCCCGGTAGGACGGGCCGCAGCCGCACTCCCGGCCGCTGCGCGTGCGGGTGCGGGTGCGGGTCCGGGTACGGGTCCGGGTGCGCGTGCGGGTGCGGGTCCGGGTGCGCGGGCTCGTGCGGGCGCGGGTGCGGCCCGTGCGGGTGGCGACGGAACGTCCGACGCTCAGCCCATCCCGCGCACCGGCGGCTCGTCCCGGGTGCCGTCCTCCGCCACCACCGTGAACCGCCCGGGCCCCGACGCCGACAGGTCGACCGGGTACAGCGACGCCGTCCCGTTCACGTCCATCTCCGCGCTCCGCCGTCCCGTCGCGGTGTCGACCCGGGTGATCCTGGTGCGGGTCATCGCCCACACTGCCGTCCCGTCCACCACCAGGCCGGTGACCTGGTCGTCCAGCCCCGCCGTCCAGCGCTGCCCGCCGTCCACGAGCGAGTAGGCCACCAGCCGCCCGGTCGCGCTGCGACTCGGGTGCTTGCCGCCGCTGATGCTGACGTCCCCGGGCTTCTCCCCCGGCACGATGAACAGGTCCCCCACGACCACCCCGCCGAACAGCGGCCGGGCATCGAACTCGTCGAAGGCGTGCAGCCCGCCCAGCATGACGTCCAGGTCGTACTCCTCCCCGGAGACCGGGATCGACGCCCGCGGCCGCCCGGCCCGGTCGTAGCTGAGCACGGCGTGCGTCCCGCGCTCGCCCTGGGCGTCCACCCACACCGCGAGCGGGTCGACCGACACCACCGCGAGGTTCTTCAGCCCGCCCTCCACCGGCAGCGCGATCCGCGACCGTTCCTGCCCGTCCGCGGCCACCAGCGACCGCAGGACCGGCGGCGCCTCGCCGCACTGCGCCACCGCCACCACATCCGCCGCCCCGCCCGCGACCTGCAGCGGGGAGCAGCCGGCGTCGACCGCGGTGCGCCACACGGCCCCGCCGTCGGTCAGCCGCACCGCCCGCCAGCCGCCCTTCTCCTGCAGGACGGCCTGCTGTCCGGCGACGACGACCACGTCCGGTGCGGCCGCGTCCCCGTCCCGGGCGGGCGCGTCGACGGCGGCGGTCCAGCCCTCACGGCCGTCGACGAGGTCGAGCGCGGTCACCGCCGCGCAGGGCTTGTCGTGCGGCGAGTGGCCGATCAGCCCGACGCCGCCGGTCGCGGCACCGTCCTGCCCGGCCCCGGGTTGTCCCGCCCCGGGTTGTCCCGCCCCGGGCTGTCCCGCCCCGCCCGGCCCGGTCCCGCCCTGCCCGATCCCCCGGCTCATCGCGCACACCGAGTCGTTCCCCGGCGGCGACCAGCGCCAGACGACGGCGCCGGTGCCACTGCGGTACGCCACCACCAGATCCGGCCGGACCCGCACGACCAGGCCTCCCGCCGTCCAACTGCCCAGCGCGCGGGTCGTGGACGGGCGGTCCAGTGGCGCCTTCCAGGAGTCGTTGAGGCCGTCACCGGCGAAGAGGACGAATATTCCGAACCCCAGCAGTGCCCCCAGGGCTGCCGACGGAAGCCCGCGCCGGGGGTGGATCAGTGCCCAGACGAAGCCCGCACCGCACGGCATCAGCCCGAGGATGCTGATGATGCCCATATAGGCGAGGCTGTCGCCGCCGAACCCGTTCCCGGGCCCGAACAGCACCGCCAGCCCCATGGTCGCGAACATGGCTCCCAGCACACCGCCGGAGACCACCATCCAGGTCTCCTTGTTCCAGGCGGACCTGACACCCCACCCCGCCCGGACCACGCTGTCCTCGGGCCCAACGGCCATGCCGGTCTCTCCCCTGCGACGCGCCGCCCACCGCGACAGAACGACGATCACCGGATCGTCGCAGAGCCCCACCATGATCCGAAACAAAGAGCAGGGAAAACCCCGGCCATCACCTGCACATGAGAGGCGCGGAATCAGGCGTTCGTCACGAATCCTCCTGCGGTCCCGGCGCCGGACCAGCACGGGCCAATCGTGGCCCTTCACTTCCATCCGCTTCCGTCCACATCCGCCACTCCCCCCATCCCCACCACCCCGGCCCCGCCGACCACCCCAGCCTCTCCGGCCACCGCGGCCCCGCCGTCGCCCCGAACCCCGTCCCGCCGACCGGGTCCGCGCCGGGTCCACGGCTTACCGCTCCCCCTCCGGCTAAACTGTCGCGCTCCACCGCCGAGGGGAGTCACCGATGAGCGACCCCGCCCAGCCCGACCGCGGCAACACCGGCGACAGCAGGGACACCGGCAACACCGGGGACAGCAGGGACAGCGGGGACACTGCGCCGGAGCAGCCCGCAGCCCCCACCCGAACCACCCTCGACGCCCCGACCGTCCGCGCCCTGCTCCAGGAACAGCACCCGGACCTCGCCGCACTCCCGCTGCACCCGGTCACCGGCGGCTGGGACAACCAACTCTGGCGGCTCGGCGACGAGTTCGCCGTCCGGGTGCCGTGCACCGGGCGCGCGTCGGAACTGCTGCGCAAGGAACTGCACTGGCTCCCCCGACTCGCCCCCGACCTCCCGCTCCCGGTCCCCCGGCCGTTGCGGGCGGGCACGCCGTCCGAGCGCTTCCCCCGCCCGTGGGCCGTCACCACCTGGATCCCGGGCGAGCCGAGCGACCGCGCCGCCATCACCCGCCCCGCGCACGCCGCCGACACCCTGGCCCGCTTCCTCCTGGCCCTGCACCGCCCCGCCCCGGCCGACGCCCCGCCCGGCACCGGCCGCGGCACGCCCCTCGCCGAGGAACAAGACCTGTTCGACCACCGGATCCGGATCCTCGGACCCGCCGGCCTCGCCGCCGACTCCCCATCGGTCCGGTCACTGTGGAAGGACGCGAGCTCCGCGCCCGAGTACCGGGGCCCGCGGCTCTGGCTGCACGGCGACCTGCACCCCGCCAACGTCGTGGTCACCGACGGCACCCTCTCCGGCGTGCTCGACTTCGGGGACCTCTCCACCGGCGACCCGGCCGCCGACCTCGCCGCCGCCTGGGTCCTCCTGCCCGTCGGCTCGGCAACGCGGCTCTTCGACGCCTACGGCCCCGTCGACCGGGCGACGGTCCGCCGGGCCCGCGGCCGGGCGCTGCTCTGCGCCCTCTCGCTGATCTCCGTCGGCCTGGCCTGGGAGCGCGGCCTGCCCGGCGGTCAGCCGACCTGGGGTCCGGCGGGCAGGGCGGCACTGGAGCGCGTCCTGGCGTCCGCCTGACGGGCACCCGACCGCCGGCCGGCCCCACCGCCGACCCGCCGCGGACCCGCCGACCCGCTCACCGGCCCGCCGCCCGCCGCCCGCCGCCCGCCGCCCGCCGCCCGCCGGGGATCACACCAACAGCCTTGGTCGACAGCCCAGTTGAGGACGGGGAAGGCTCGACCCGCGACGCGGATCCGCCGCACCCCGGCCCCTTGATCACCCGACCGGGTGAGCCTCGCCACCCGGCAGTACGCGCCCGCAGGGGCGGCTCGTTCTGTTGTACGTGACTCCCCTGCTCCTCACACCTGCGCCATCACCCGTGCACGGCGTCGCACCGAGGCTCCCGTGGCCGTGGCCGTGATCGGCCGGGCGACGGCGGCGGTGATCTCCCTGGCGATCCTGCTCGTCCCGACGGCGGTCACACCGGGCGGCGAACGGTCGCCCGAGATCGGAGCCGGCCGGTGGGCGGGGACGTGGTGGAGGTCGTGGACACCTGGACCTCACCGCTCGGCACCCGCCGGGCCCAGGTCATGGTGACGCCCACCCGGGTCACCGGCTGGGTGCCGTGGTCCCTGCTCGCGCACCGCGACCCGTCACCGGAACCGTAGAATCCGACCGTCCACACCAGGGAGGATCACGCGTGTTCCGAGCGCACCGTCCGCGCACACCAGAGCTGACCCCGCGACAGGGGGACGAGCCGGTCAACGGCGTCGCCCTGCTGCTGCCCGGCGGGTTCCTCCGCAGCCGCCGGGGGCCGTTGAAGGTCGCCGAGCTGGGCCTGCGGGAGCTGGCCGGCGAGCTCACCGAACGCGGCCGGCCGCACGGCCTCGCCGTGCACCTGCTGCGCTACCGCTACAGCGGCTGGAACGGCGACGACGCCGACACCGCCGTCGACACCCACTGGGCGCTCGACGAACTCGCCCGGCGGTACGACGGCGCACCGGTGGTCCTGATCGGCAACTCGCTCGGCGGACGCGCCGCCTTCTGGTGCGCCGGTCACCCCTCCGTCGCCGGCGTCGCCGGAATCGCCCCCTGGCTGCCCAGCGGCGACCCGGTCGACCAGTTGGCCGGACGCCGGGTGCTGATCGTCCACGGCACCGGCGACCGCAGCGCGGCCAACGCCACCCAGTCGCTGGAGTACGCGCTGCGCGCCCGGCCGGTCGTCCCGGACCTCGCCCGCTACGAGATCCCGGGCGCCAACCACTACCTGATTCGCGAGACCCGCGCCGTCAGCGCCCTCACCACCGCCTTCACCCTCGCCACGCTCGCGGCCGAACCCGCCGCACTCGCCACCGGCGCTGTCTGCACCCGCCTCCCGGTACGGGTGTAGCGCGCTCGGAGACCCCTCCCCGGTCGGGGCACCGCCCGGTGCACCGACCGGGCTCCGCGACCCGTACCCGGACGGGGCGCACGGCGGCACGCGGCCCCTGCGGGGCGCACGGCGGACGGACTCGGTCGTTCGCCGGGTCCCGGGGGTGTGGGCCCCGGGAACGGGCCCCTCGCGAAGGGTGTTCCCGGGCACGGGTTCTCCGGACACGAGTTCTCCGGACACGGGTTCTCCGGACACGGATTCCCTCGGCTCAGGGGTGCCCATCGGCAGGGCAGCCCGGTGACGTTCCCCCTGATTCCTGCCGATCGGCACATGCACGATCGAGGCCCGGGCGACCACTCTTGGAGTCACCGAACGGCGGCCGTCCGAGCCGCCGGAGAAGGGAGTCTCCACCGTGGTCCGCATCCGCGCCGCCCACAGGCAATCGGCCCGGCGTCACATCCGTGCGGCCCGCCGGGGGTCGCGCCACCCCGCCGCCATCGCGCTCATCCGCCCGTCACCTCACCGTCCACCCCAGCCCCGCGCCTCACGGCCCCGCGCCTCACGGCCGCACGGCCCTCCGGCAGCGTCACACCCACGCCGCCCGCCGCCCGCCTTCCCCGTCACCCGCACCCCCGTCAGTCGCACACCGGCCCGGCCGCAGGCAGGCCGGGGTTGACGCGGGCCTGCTCGGCGAGCAGGTCGGCGAAGGCCACGGTGAGTGGGTCGGGGCGGGTGCGGGTGTAGGCGGTGAGGGTCCGGCGGATCGGCGGGTCCGGGCGGAGCACGACGCCGTCGAAGTGCGCCGGGACGATGTTGGCGGGCACCAGGGCCGGGCCGAGGCCGGCCGCGGCCAGCAGCGGTGCGGCGGAGGTCTGTTCGGCGCGGACGGCCGCCCGGGGGTGGAAGCCGGCCCGGGCCGCGACACGGTCGAGCAGGTCGGCGAGGCCGTTGTCGGGGGCGTAGTGGACCCAGGCGCGGTCGGCGAGTCCGGCCAGCGCGACCGTACCGGTGGGGCTGTCGGCCAGCGGGTCGTCGGCGGGCAGGACGACGGCGAACTCCTCGACGCCGAGTTCGCGGATCGGACCGTCCCAGTCGGCCGGCCCGGGTCCGATGGCGACGTCGGCGTGGCCGGCGGCCATCGCGGCCTGGAGGCGGTCGGCGTGCGGGTACTCGCGCAGCCGGATCCGGACACCGGGGTGCCGTCGGCGCCAGACGCGCAGGACGGGCGGCAGGATGCCGAGGCTGACGGAGTAGATGGCCGCGACCTCCAGCTCGCCCTCCTCCAGTCCGGCCGTACGCCGGGCCACCGTGTGCAGGCGGTCGGCCTCGGCGAGCGCGGCACGGGCGTGCGGCAGGACCGCCCGGCCCATCGGGGTGAGCCGCACGGAGCGCGGCAGGCGTTCGAGCAGCGGTCCGCCGACGGCCTTCTCCAGGGCCCGCATCTGGTGGGAGAGCGCGGGCTGGGTGACGTGCAGTTGCTCGGCCGCACGGGTGAAGGAGCCGGTGTCGACCACCGTGACCAGGTACTGGAACTGCCGAAGCGTTGCCATGAACGGATTTTATCGCTGCCGTAGAAAACAAGCCTTGGACTCATCACACCAGCTCAGGAGAGGGTCGTGGTGTGGCCGCAACAGTACGCGACAGGCGGCCGATCCCCCCTCTGCCACCAAGGAGCACCCTCATGTCCGATGACAGTTCTCTCAAGGGCCGACGCCTCGTCGTGGTCGGCGCGGGTTCGCACACCGGGCGGGCACTCGCCAAGGCCGCTTCGGCCGCCGGTGCCGAGCTCGTGCTGGCCGGTCCGGACCCGCGCAAGCTGGAGTGGACGGCCGGTGAGCTGTCCGGGCCGTCCGAGGTGCTCGCGGTCGACCTGGCGGACGAGCGGTCGATCGCCGAACTCGCGGCCCGGGTCGGCCGGTTCGACCACCTGGTGTCCACCGCCGCGATGCCGGCCAACGGCCCGCTGCGGGACCTCGACGCAGCCGATGTACAGCGGGCGTTCTCGGCGAAGGTGATCGGGCCGATGCTGCTGGCCAAGCACCTGGCCGACCGGGTCTCCGGGAGCGGCTCGTTCACGTTCTTCTCCGGTGTGGCCGCCTGGCGTCCGGCGCCCGGCCGCACGGTGATGGCCACGACCAACGGCGCGCTCGCCTTCCTGGTGCAGGCGCTGGCGGTGGAGATCGCGCCGGTCCGGGTCAACGCGGTGTCCCCCGGCATCGTCGACACCGGTTCCTGGGACGGCCTCGGTGCCGACAAGGAGGCGTTCCTGCGGGGCGTCGCCGAGCGCAATCCGGCCCGTCGCGTGGGCAGCACCGAGGACCTGGTCAGGGCCGTGCGCTACGCGATCGACAACCCGTACGTCACCGGCACCGTGCTGCACGTCGACGGGGGCGGTCGCCTTGTCTGAGACCCGACCCCGGGGAGCGGTCCGTCCCCGCGCCCTGACCCGCACCGCCGCCGTCGCCGCCGCGCTGGCCGCACTGGCGGGCGGCACCGCCGCGGCCGCGCCCGTCCACGACGCCGGGCGCCACCCCGTCCCGCACGCCTGGCCGGAGCGCCTGGTCGACCGCTCACCCGGTCTGGTCCAGCCGAAGGCGCTCACGGTGGACCGTTCGATCGGCGCCCGGCGCGCGGCACAGGAGGTCCACCTGGCCCAGCAGTTGTACACGTTCTGGAACACCGGACAGCAGCAGTACCTGGACGCGGCGATCAGTCCGCGGTTCCGGGACAACACCCTGCCTCCGGGCCGTCCGCAGGGCCCGGCGGGCCCGGCGCTCGCCTCGCGCACCTTCCGCACCGCCGTTCCGGACCTGACCTGCGAGCTGTCCGACGTCCTGGTCACCGGTGACGAGATCACCGCGAGGCTGGTCTTCCGCGGCCACTTCACCGGAACCTTCGACGGTGTCCACGGCCGCGGCCAGGCCGTCGAGTTCAACGCCATCGACATCCTGCACGTCGGCACCGACCGGATCGTCGAGGACTGGCACATCGAGGACAACACCGCCCTGCTCGCCCAACTGGGCGTCCACGGCTGAGGTCCGTCGCCAAGCCGAGGGGCCGCCGACCGCCGACGCCCGGAAATCACGTTGGCGGTCGGCGACCCCTCCTGCCTATCGTCGGGGGATGACCACCCGAACCTTCCGCATCATGGTGCGTGGCGTCTTCGACGGCCTCACCGACGGGCAGCGCGCCGAGCTCCTCGCCGCCGCGCCCGAGCACGACGTCCTGCACGCGGCCTTCACCCGCGAAGGCCACCTCAGCTACGACCTCTCCGCGCGGGCCGCCTTCACCTTCCGCTTCCTCGACGGCGGCGAGGCCGAGGAGGACATCCTGGAGGCCACCGAGCGGGCCGAGCAGGCAGCGCGCGACTGGCTGGCCGAGCGCGGCTACGGCCACAAGAACCTCCGCTCCCAGGCCGAGGACCTCTCCCAGGCACCCCTCGGCAAACGACAGCGCCGCGCCGCCGGCACCGCCCACTGACCGACCGGCCCCCTCCCCCTCCCCCACCTCCTTGACGACTCTTCGCCGAGCTATGCTTGAGTGGTCAAGGAGGTGGCAAATGACAGAGCCGACAGCACGACCGGCATCAGCGCCGGCGACCGCACCGACCACCGAGCCGTCAGCGGAGCCGACGACGGCGCCATCAGGTCCGGTCCCGGGCGCCGACCCGCTGGAGACCGCCCTACGACTGGTCCGCGCCCAGGCAGCCGTGGTCAAGCGGTTCGACGCGAGCCTCAGCAGCCTGCACGGCGTCAGCCTCTCCGACTTCACCGTGCTGCTGCACCTCGCCCAGGCCCCCGGCGCCCGGATGCGCCGGGTCGACCTCGCCGACGCCCTCGGCCTCACCGCCTCCGGCGTGACCCGCGGCCTCGCGCCGCTGGAGCGGATCGGCCTGGTCACCCGCGAGACCGCGGCCCGCGACGCACGGGTCGCGTACGCCGCTCTCACCCCGACCGGCCGCGAGCGGCTCGCCGAGATGCTGCACACCGCCCGCCAGGTCGCCGCCGACCACTTCGCGGCCGAACGGTGGAGCCCCCAGGACCTCGGCCACCTGTCGGCCCTGCTCACCCGGGCCGGCGGCACCGCCCCCGGCACGCGGCTCGGCTGACCGGCTCGGGTGACCGGCTCGGGTGACCGGCTTGACTGAGCGGCACACCACCCGGCCCGCCTCCGAGCGCCCGGAACGGCCCCCGACACCCCACCGGACACCCCGCGCCCTACGCTGAACCAGCACCGCCCGCACCGCCCGCACCGCCGCGAAGGGCACCGCCATGACCCACACCCCCGGCACCCCGCCCGGCCGGGAGCCCGCCCTCGCCGACACCCAGCGCGCGCACTGGCAGCGGACCCACGCCGACAACCCCGGGATGTACGGCGAGCATCCCTCCGCCCCCGCCCGGTACGCCGCCGAGGCCTTCGCCACCGCCGGCGCCCGCGAGGTGCTGGAGCTCGGCGCCGGGCACGGCCGCGACGCGCTCCACTTCGCCCGCGCGGGCTTCCCCGTGCCGGCCACCGACTTCAGCCCGACCGGCCTGCAGCAACTGCGCACCGCCGCCGCGGACCAGGGCCTGGCCGACCGGCTCGCCGTCACCGCCCACGACGCCCGCGACCCGCTGCCCCTCCCCGACGCCTCCGTCGACGCGGTCTTCGCGCACATGCTGCTCTGCATGGCGCTCTCGACCCGGGAGATCGAGGCACTCGTCGCCGAGGTCCGCCGCGTCCTGCGCCCCGACGGCGCCTTCGTCCACACCGTCCGGCACACCGGCGACGCCCACTGCGGCGCCGGCACCGGCCACGGCGACGACGTCTGGGAACACGGCGGCTTCGCCGTCCACTTCTTCTCCCGCGAGCTGGTGGACGCGCTCGCCGCAGGCCGGCACCTCACCGACGTCCACCCCTTCGACGAGGGCGAGCTGCCCCGCCGCCTCTGGCGCATCACCCAGGAGACCCCGCGATGACCGCCCCCGACCGCACCGCCCCCACGACCGACCCGACCGACCCGAACGCCCCGAACGACCCCGCCGACCCGAACACGCCGGTCGCCACCACCCCCGACCTCACCGTCGACGGCACCGGCCTGCTCTGCGTCCAGCTCCTGCTCCGCCTGCGCGCCCGGATCGCGCACCTCCCGGCCGGCGCGGTGGTCCACATCCACACCACCGACCCCGCCGCCCCGCTCGACCTGCCCGCCTGGTGCCACCTCACCGGCCACGAGTACCTCGGCCGGATCCCGTACGAGGCCACCGACCACGAGGTGTACGGGCTACGTCTCACCTCCGCCCCGGTCGTCACCCGCCCCGACCGCCCCTGGCACCCGGCTCCCGCCCCCACCGACTGACCCGTCCCTCGCCCCATCGACCGGCATCCGACCGGAGGCCCCGGACGCGAACCCCCGGCCGCGAACCCCCCGACGCGCAACCCCCAGCCGCGAGCCCCGCACGAAGACCCCGCACGCCCGCCCGGACCCCCGTCGCAGACTTCCCTCGTGCCCGCGCCCACCCACCGGTCCCCGCCTCGGGACCCACCCGATGCCCGCCTCCTCCCGCTCACCTGCGACGACCTCGGTCCGGACGAGTCCGTCAACCTCGCCGTGATCGACGCCGTCCGGACCGGCATCGCCGCCGTCCGGACCGGCATCGACGCCTCCGGCAGCCTGATGACCCCGTGCGCCGCCGCCCCGCACGCGCTCCGCCTGCTGCGGCAGCACCCGGAGGTGCCGTTCGGCGTCCAGCTCACGCCGGTCTGCGAGGCACCGCATCTGCGCTGGGGCCCGCTGTCCGCCTGCGACCAGGTGCCGTCCCTGCTCACCGACGACGGCGGGTTCTTCGCCCCCACGCCCGCCGGACGGGCCGAACTGCCCGCCCGCGCCCGGCTCGACCACGTCGAGCGCGAGTTCCGCGCCCGCATCGACGCGGCGGCGGCCGGCCTCTCCCCGACCCACCTCGACTTCCACTGCCTCACCGGCGGCGGCCGTGAGACATCCTCACCCTCGCCCTCGCCCTCGCCCTCAGCGGCGAGTACGGCCTGGCGGTACGGGTCCGGCAGCCGCCCCCGCCGGGCCGACTGCGCGAGCAAGGACTTCCCGTCGTGGACCACGCCTTCCTCGACGGCTTCACCGTCCCGCTGAACGACAAGCCCGCCCACTACGCCCGCCTGCTCGCCGCCCTGCGCCCGGGTCTGACCGAATGGGCGCTGCACCCCACCCTGGCCGGCCCGAACCCCGCCGCCCCGAACGACGGTTGGCGGGTCCGTCGCACCGACGACGACTTCCTGGTCTCCCCCGGTGCCCGCCGCCTCGTCGCCTCGTCGCCGAGCACGGCATCACGGTCCTCGACCACCGCCCGCTGCGGGACGCCTGGCAACGGGCCCGAGAACGGCTCACACCCGACTTCCCTCCGCCCCCCGGTGTGCCGCGATGATGGACCACGAACAGCCGAGGACCACAGGGAGGTTGACCACCATGGACCTGACCCTCCACTGCCACTGGCGCGACCTGAACGGCCCGTGGGCACTGACCGTCAGCCACAACGGCCGCGAGTGGCAGCTGTTCGCCGGCACACCCGTCGGATCCGAGTCGCTCCCCTTCGCCGGCCCGGACGAGGTCCGCCGGCTCGCCCAGGCGCTGCTGGACCTGCCCGCCGAACCCGAACCGTACGAATGCGAATGGCAGCTCTCGCAGACCGAAGTCATCCACGACAAACGCGAGTTCACCCACTACGCCACCTTCGCCGTCGGCCTCGACCCCAGCGACGGTCACCGCCCGTACCTCGCCTACCAGTCCTACTTCCACTGGGGGCAGACCACCGCGCTGGGCCTGGAGGTGATCTGCGAGGACCCGCCGGTCGACGACCTCCGCGCCCAGGCCCACGCCTTCCTCACCGGGCTCCCGGGCCCCGCCCGCCCCCAGCGGTAGCAACCGCCCCCGGCACCGGAGCGGGCGCCCGAGCACACACCCACGCCGACGGGCACCGGTTCACGCCACCGCGCGCCGCGCCCAGTCCACCTCCGCCGCCCGACTCTCCGGCGCGGGCCACCCGTTGACCACCGCCAGGAGTTCCAGGTAGCGCTCCCGCCGGGGGTCCGCCATCGCCGCCAGTCGATCGGCCAGCCGGCCACGCACCGCTCCGGCGTCTCCCGGCACCGTCCCCGCGGATCGCTGCACCATCCCCGCGTAGCGCTCCACCAGGGCCGCGACCGCCTCCGCCGCCTCCGGCGACCCCGGATCCACCCCCGCCGCGACCGCGGGCCCGACCGACTCCCGTACCGCGACTGCGAGTCCGGGTCGCGGCGGACCGGAACCGGCCTCCGCCGCTTCCCCCTCCGCGAGCCCGCGCAGCAGTTCCCGGAACCCGTCGTCCCCCGCCAGCTGCGCCACCTCCACCCAGGCCTCGACCTGGTCGGCCGTCGGTTCCTCCGGCAGCTCCGGCGTCAGCGAGCGCGCCACGCCGACGAACAGGCCCTCCCCCGGCCCGGCACCACCCGGCCCGACATCGCCAGACCCGCCGAACACCCCCGTCAGGAACTCCCCGATCAGACGGTTCCGTTCGTCCTCCGACAACTGCGCCAACCGGTGCACGAGCGTCAACTCCTCGGGTGTCGACCCGCGCCGGGCCACCGCCCGCAGGACCGCCTGCCGCACCCGCAGCAGCCGGATCCGGACGTCGAGCGCATCGGCGTGCGCCGCGGCGACCGCGGGCAGGGTGAGTTCGCGCTCCAGCACCGTCCGGATCACGGGCAGTCCGAGCCCGAGTTCCCGCAGGGTGCGGACCAGGTCCAGGCGCGCGACGGCGTCGACGCCGTACCGCCGGTGGCCGGCCGGGTTGCGGCCGGTCGGCGACACGATCCCCCGGTCCGAGTAGAAGCGGACGGCCTTGACCGTCAGCCCCGTCCGTCGGGCCGGCTCACCGATGGTGTACGTCGCGTCGCCGTTCATGGCCGCCACTCTGCCGCCTCCCCCTACGGGAGGTGCAAGCACCCAGGACCGAGCGCACCACCCACGGAACCCCACGCGGAACCGCCCACGCAGAACCACCCACGCGGAGCGGCCCACGCAGAACCACCCACGCGGAACCACCCACGCGGAACCACCCGCGCGGGACGGCCCGCCGAAACTGCCCGATCAGGCCGTCCGACGCAACAGCGCCAGGTACATCGCGTCCGTCCCGTGCAGGTGCGGCCAGAGCTGCACGTCCGGGCCGTCGCCGAGCGCGGGGACGCCGGGCAGCAGCGGGCGCGCGTCGATCCACTCGACCCGGCCGCCTTCGGCCCGCAGCACGTCGTCCACGACGGCCCGGGTCTCCGCGAGGTGCGGCGAGCAGGTGGCGTAGCCGACCACACCGCCGACCCGGGTGGCTCCGATCGCCGAGCGCAGCAGGTCCCGCTGGAGCGGGCCGAAGGCCGCGACGTCGGCGGGCCGGCGCCGCCAGCGCGCCTCGGGGCGGCGGCGCAGCGCTCCCAGGCCGGAGCACGGCACGTCGACCAGCACCCGGTCGAAGCTGTCCGCCTGCCAGGCGGGACGGGTGCCGTCCGCCGCGATCACCGTGTACGGGCCGGGGTTGCCCTGCAGTGCCCGCGCCACCAGTCGGGCCCGGTGCGGCTGCTTCTCGCTCGCGACCAGCGCCGCCCCGCGCTCGGCGGCCAGCGCGCCGAGCAGCGCGGCCTTGCCGCCGGGGCCGGCGCAGCCGTCCAGCCAGATCCGGTCCGGGCCGTCCAGCGGGGCGCTCGCCAGGGCGAGTGCGACCAGCTGGCTGCCTTCGTCCTGCACGCCGGCCCGGTTCTCCTGCACGGCTGCGATCGAGCCCGGGTCGCCGCCCTCGGCGAGCCGCAGTGCGAACGGCGACCAGCGCCCCTGCTCGGCCTCGGGCAGCGCCTCGGCCAGCTCGCCGACGGTGGCCCGTCCGGGCCGGGCGACGAGGGTGACCTCGGGCCGCTCGTTGTCGGCGCGGAGCAGTTCCTCGATCGCGGTGCGTCCGGAGGCGTCCGGCTGCCAGCGGCCGAGGGAGTCCCAGAGCGCGGAGACCACCCAGCGCGGGTGCGAGTGGACGACGGCCAGGTGGTCCTCGGCGTCCTTGTCGTACGGCGGGGCGACCCGCTGGATCCAGGCGTCCAGGTCGTGGGCGCTGATCCGGCGCAGCACGGCGTTGACGAACTTCGCCTTGCCGTCGCCGAGCACGACCCGGGCGAGTTCGACGGTCGCCGAGACGGCCGCGTGGCTGGGGATCCGGGTGGTGAGCAGCTGGTGGGCGCCGAGCGAGAGCACGTCCAGGACCGGCGGGTCGACCTTGCCGAGCGGCCGGTCGATGCAGGCCGCGATGATCGCGTCGTAGGTGCCCTGCAGGCGCAGCGTGCCGTAGACGAGTTCGGTGGCGAGCGCGGCGTCGCGCCGGTCCATGCCCTTCTGCTCGGCCTCGCGGAGCAGCGAGGGCAGGATCAGGTTGGCGTACGCGTCCCGCTCGTCGACGGCGCGCAGCGCGCGGAACGCGACGATCCGGGCCGGGTCCTTCTTCGGACGGCGGTGCGGGCGGGGCGCGCGCTGGGCGCCGGGGGTGCTGCTGGGCGTGCTCATTGTGTGTGCCTCAAGGTGCTGCGGGGGTTATCGACGGTCAACGATATCCCCTGCGGGACGTGCCGCCCGAAGCCTCCTCCGCGCCGCGACCCGGGTGGAGCCCCCCGCGGGAGGGGGCTCCACGAACGCGTAGGGGTACGGGTACGGGTCCGGCTGCGCACGGACGGTCCTTTCGGACGGTGCGTCAGCTCGTCTGGCAGAGGGCGAGCGCCTTGGCTCCGTCCACGCCCACCGCGACGACCTCCCAGGTGTTGCTCTGGTCGGCCGAGGGGGCGTTCCGGGACACCAGCACCGACGGTGCCGCACCGGTGCCGGCATCGACCTGGACGGGCCCCAGGTCGAAGCCTCCCGAGATCAGGAGGGTGTTCTGCGGGCAGGTGGCGGAGGAGAGCGTGCCCGAGGCGGCCGGCTCGCCGGAAACCACCGTGGTGGTCGAGGCGCCGGCCGGAGGAGCGGTCGCCAGTCCATAGGTGGCGGTCACCAGTAGTGCACCGGCCATGGCGGTCCAGATACGCGGGCTCGTCCAGGCGAGTCGGGCCATTGGGATCAGCCTTCCTGGTGAGGAATCCCCCACTCGGACCAAGGTAGGTCCACCCGCCGCGGCTCGCGCGGCGAGCCGCACCTCGCCCGGACGCTCAGCCCTCGGAGCCGGTCCCGAACCGCTCCCCGGCCTCCAGCCGGGCACCGCGGGCCCAGTCCGCCGCCCGCATCTCCTTCTTGCCCTGGGGACGGACCTCGCCCAGCTCGACGTCATGGCTGCCGGTCCCGACCCGCACGCTGTTCTTGCCGGCCATCGCCACCTCGCCGGGCGCCAGCTCGGCCGACTCCGGCAGCAGCTTCACCGGCCCGGTGACCTTCAGCCGCTCGCCCCGGAACTCCGTCCACGCCCCCGGCGCCGGCGCGCAGCCGCGCACCACCCGGTCGACCCGCAGCGCGGGGTGGTTCCAGTCGATCCGCGCGTCCTCGACGCTGATCTTCGGCGCGAGCGTGATGCCGTCGGCCGGCTGCGGCACGGCGTGCAGAGAACCGTCCTCGATGCCGTCCATGGTGGCGGTGAGCAGCCGCGCGCCGGAGCGCGAGAGCCGGGTGAGCAGTTCGCCGCTGGTGTCGGCCGGGCGGATCTCCTCGGTGATCACGCCGTAGACCGGGCCGGAGTCCAGGCCCTGCTCGATCAGGAAGGTGGACGCCCCGGTGACCTCGTCGCCCGCCAGCACCGCGTGCTGGACCGGGGCCGCGCCGCGCCACGAGGGCAGCAGCGAGAAGTGCAGGTTGACCCAGCCGTGCTTGGGGATCTCCAGGGTGCCGGGGCGCAGCAGCGCGCCGTAGGCGACCACCGGGCAGCAGTCGGGGGCGAGTTCGGTGAGCCGGGCGACGAACTCCGGGTCGCTGGGCTTCGCCGGCTTGAGGACCTCGATCCCGGCCTCCTCGGCGCGCTGGGCGACGGGGCTGGCGACCAGCTTGCGTCCGCGCCCGGCGGGGGCGTCGGGGCGGGTGACCACCGCGACGACTTCGTGCCGGTCGGAAGCGAGCAGGGCGTCCAGGGCGGGAACGGCGACCTCGGGGGTGCCGGCGAAGACGAGACGCATCAAGTGCCTTTCTGCAAAAGGGAGTTCGGGAAGCCGGACGGGAGGGTCAGCGCGCGGCGCCGAAGGTGCTGTGCGGGGAGACCTTGACGACGGGCGCCGGTCCGGCACCCCAGTCCGCCTCCCGGATCGCCTTCAGCGCGGCCTTGCGCTGCTCACGGTCGAGCCGGTCGATGAAGATGATGCCGTCCAGGTGGTCGGTCTCGTGCTGGATGCACCGGGCGAGCAGCTGGGTGCCCTCCACGGTCACCGGCTCGCCGTGCATGGTGAAGCCCCTGGCCACCACGCCGTGGGCGCGCTTGGTGTCGTAGCGCAGGCCGGGCAGCGAGAGGCAACCCTCGGGGCCCTCCTGCTCGTCCTCGCTGAGCGACAGGTCCGGGTTGATCAGGTGCCCGGTGACGCCGTCCACGTGGTACGTGAACACCCGCAGGGAGACGCCGAGTTGGGGCGCGGCAAGGCCGGCGCCGGGGGCGTTCATCATGGTCTCGGTGAGGTCGCGGACCAGGTTGCGCAGTTCCTTGTCGAACACGGTCACCGGCTGGGCGGTGGCCCGCAGGACGGGGTCTCCGAAGAGGCGGATCGGCTGGATCGCCACGGGGTACGGGCTCCTGTCCGTCGAGGTGTCGGGCGTCCGGGAGGACTGCGGGCAACGGCTGTTCCCGCCAAGTCTATGCAACGCGCCGGGCCCTCCCCCCATGCCCTCGGAGCCGCCGGAACCGCACTGGCATAACCCGACTCTGCCGAGCGGCGTTACCCCGGCCCCCGATTCGGCGTTGGTCAAGAGAGATTGACCAGGGCCGGGCGCACGGGACACCGCGCCCCGGCCGAGCTGAACCGTACGGAAGGTGGCACGTAGGCCATGGCCGAGCAGATCAACCACGACGCCCGCGCGCGGGCGAGCCTGCACCTGCTGGTACGGGACATCGAGCGGGTGAGGCGCCAGGTCGACGCGCTGCGGACGCTCACCGCCCAACTGGGCAACGTGTACCGGCCGCGCCGCCCCAGCACCTCCGCCGGCTTCGTGGTGTACGGGCGGGCGCCGGCGCCGACCGTGCGCCTGGCGCAGGAGTTGCGGGAGAGCGTGGAGACCCTGGTGGCGGCCGCGGTGGAGTTCGACCGGGCGCTGGGCTTCTCCTGGGACTCGGTCGGCTCCGCCCTCGGGGTCACCAAGCAGGCCGTGCACCGCCGCTACGGCATGCGCCGCCCGACCAGCGAGCTCCTGGCCGCCGGTGGCGCCGTCCCGGGCCCGAGCCGCCCGGACCGCTCCGAGGACCTGCCCGCCGCGCCCACCGGCGGCCTGGCCGCGACGGTCCCGGCGGCCCGCCAGGGCGGACTGGACCGCAGCAGCCTGGAGCGCGCCGCCATGGAGCGCGGCGCGCTGGACCGCGCCCCCGTCGACCGCACCCCCATCGACCGCATCGACCACATCGACCGATCCGGCATCGACCGCACGACGCTCGACCGCAGCACCACCGTCGACCGCACCGGCATCCCGCTGCGCGGCTGACCCCACCCCACGACGCGCCACCGCACACCGCACGAACGACCGGCCGCCCCGGGGCGGGGTGGCCCACTCACCCCGCCCCCCACCACCGCCCATCCGCCCGGCCCGCCACCACCCAGCTGCCCGGCCCGGCCCGGCCGCCCGGCTCACCCCCACCGCTCCTCGGCCGAAGAGCCACCCGACCGACCCCGACCGACCCCGCACGTCGCCCGACCGACCCCGCACCCTCATCCGACCGGCCGGCCGGCCCCCCAGCTCACCCGATGTCCGTCGGATCCATCCGCACCCGCACCGGCTCCGCCGTCCGCAGCGCGATCCGCGCGATCTGCGCCGCCTTGAGCGCCGCCGCCAGCGCCGCCCCCTGCCCGGGCGCCACCCGCAGCAGCGCGCGCTCCTGTTCCTCCCCCCGCAGCGCCGCCGCCGGCACCGGCCCGAGCACGTCGGCCCCCTCCGGCAGCCGGATCAGCCCCAGCAGGTCGGCGACCGCCGCCGGGCTCCCGCTGACCGAGGCCATCCGCGACACCGGCGGGAAGTGCAGCTGCGCCCGTTCGTCCCGCTCCAGCCCGGCGTGCCCCATCGGGTCCCAGCGCACCAGCGCCTGGACCGGACGGGCCGACGGCTCGGCGACCACGACCACCGCGCCGCCCTCCGCCGAGGACCGCACCAGCGCGGCGGCGGCCAGCCAGAGCCGCAGCGTCTCCTCGCCGGCCCGCAGGTCCGGCCGGCTCAGCAGCGCCCACCCGTCCAGCAGCAACGCCGCCCCGTACCCTGCACCACCCTCGACCACCGGCTCGGCGCCCGGGGTCGAGATCACCAGCGAGGGCTCGTCGGGCACGGTCGCCAGCACCGCCTCCCGCCCGGAGGTGCGGACCGGGATCCGCGGGAAGGCCTTGCCGAGTTCCTCCGCGGTGCGCCGGGCACCGATCACCTGGGCCCGCAGCCGGAACGACCCGCACTCGGGACAGTGCCAGTCCTTCTCCGCCTCGCCGCACCAGCCGCAGGTCAGCGCGGCGTCCGCCGAGGGCGCTTCCAACGGCCCCTCGCACCGCCGGCACCGCGCCGGGGTGCGGCAGCGCCCGCAGGCCAGCCGGGGCACGTAGCCGCGCCGGGGCACCTGGATGAGCACCGGGTGCCCGGCCGCGAGTGCCTCCCGGGCGGCGTCCCAGGCCACCGAGGGCAGCCGGGCGGCCTGCGCGGCCGCGTCGCGGTGCTGGTCCTGGTCGGTGACGGTCCGCACCCTCGGCGCGACCTGCCGCACCGTTTCCCGGTCGGCGACGAGCGGGCGCGCCCAGCCGGTGCTGACCAGCTGCGCGCCCTCGACGGTCACCGCGTGCCCGCCGAGCAGCACGGCCGCGCCCTCCTCGGCGGCGCGCAGCAGCGCCACCTCCCGGACGTGCGGGTGCGGGGAGCGCGGGTCGCTGTGGCTGCCGTCCCCGTCCGACCAGACGACGACCAGCCCGAGGTCGCGCACCGGCGCGAACATGGTCGCGCGGGTGCCGATGGCGGCGTGCACCGAGCCGCGGCTCACCGCGAGCCAGCGCTTGTACCGCTCGCGCGGGCCGAGGTCGGCTTCCAGGGCCGTGTGCATCCCGGGGCCGAGCAGTTCGGTCAGTGCCTGGTCGACCCGGGCCACCGAGCGCCCGTCCGGCAGCACGACCAGCGCCCCGCGCCCGCCCGCCAGCGTCGCCGCGACCGCCCGCGCGATCTCGTACGGCCAGCCGGGCCCGGGCAGCGCCGCCCACACCGCGCGCGGCGCACCGCCGCCGGCCAGCGCCGCCAGGAAGTCGGGGCCGGCCGGGTAGCGCTGCCAGCTGCCGGGGGCGGGGACGGCCGGGCGGGGCAGCGGCGGCGGCGAGGGCTCGGCCTCCGCCTTGGCGTGCCGGGGCGGGACGGCCAGCTGCAGCACGTCGGCGAGCGTCCCGGCGTACCGGTCGGCGACGGTCCGGCAGAGCCGGAGCAGTTGCGGGGTGAGCACGGGTTCGGGCGACAGCACCTGTGCCAGCGGGGCGAGCGGCCCGGCGAAGTCGCTCTTCTCCAGCCGGGCGACGATGAACCCGTCGTGCAGTTCCCCGCCCTCGCGCTGCCCCTTCACCACGCGCGCGCCGAACCGCACCCGGACCCGGACGCCCGGCTGGGCCTCCTCGGCCATGCTCTCCGGCACGGCGTAGTCGAAGAACTTGTCGATGGTGAGCACGCCCTTGTCCACCACGACCCGGGCCACCGGCAGGTGCTCGGCCCGCTTCGCGCCGCGCCAGCTGCGCGGCTTGGCCCGCTTGACCGTCTCCCGGATGAACGCCAGCTGCTCCGGCTCGGCGGCCCCGTTGTCCCCTGTGCTGCTCATCGCCACCAAGTACTACCAGGTCACACCGACAACGCGCACACACCCGGGCACACGCCCACGCCCACACGCACACACGCCCACACAGCCGGACGCCCGCCGCAGCGGCGCCCACCCGTCCCCCGCCCACCGGACGCACGAAGCGGCGCCCACCCCCGTTCGGGGGCGGGCGCCGCCTGGAGTGCTGGGGACGTCAGTCCTGCACGGCAGCCTTCAGCTGCTCCACCCGGTCGGTGCGCTCCCAGGTGAAGTCCGGCAGCTCACGGCCGAAGTGGCCGTACGCGGCGGTCTGGGAGTAGATCGGGCGCAGCAGGTCCAGGTCGCGGATGATCGCGGCCGGACGCAGGTCGAAGACCTCGGAGACGGCCTTCTGGATGGAGAGGACCGGCACGGTCTCGGTGCCGAAGGTCTCCACGAACAGGCCGACCGGCTCGGCCTTGCCGATCGCGTACGCGACCTGCACCTCGGCGCGGCTGGCGAGGCCGGCGGCGACGATGTTCTTCGCCACCCAGCGCATCGCGTACGCGGCCGAGCGGTCCACCTTGGACGGGTCCTTGCCGGAGAAGGCGCCGCCGCCGTGGCGGGCCATGCCGCCGTAGGTGTCGATGATGATCTTGCGGCCGGTGAGGCCGGCGTCGCCCATCGGGCCGCCGATCTCGAAGCGGCCGGTCGGGTTGACCAGCAGGCGGTAGCCCTCGGTGGTCAGCTTGATGCCCTGCTCGGCCAGCGCCTTCAGCTCCGGCTCGACCACGAACTCCCGGATGTCCGGGGTGAGCAGCGACTCCAGGTCGATGTCACTGGCGTGCTGGGTCGACACGACCACGGTGTCCAGGCGGACGGCCTTGTCGCCGTCGTACTCGATGGTGACCTGGGTCTTGCCGTCGGGGCGCAGGTACGGGATGGTCCCGTTCTTGCGGACCTCGGTGAGCCGGCGCGAGAGCCGGTGGGCCAGGGTGATCGGCAGCGGCATGAGCTCGGGCGTCTCGTCGGACGCGTAGCCGAACATCAGGCCTTGGTCGCCGGCGCCCTGCTTGTCCAGGTCGTCCTCATCACCCTCGACGCGGGCCTCGTACGCCGTGTCCACGCCCTGCGCGATGTCGGGCGACTGCGCACCGATGGACACCGAGACGCCGCAGGAGGCGCCGTCGAAGCCCTTCTTGGAGCTGTCGTAGCCGATCTCCAGGATCTTGTCCCGGACGAGCTGGGCGATCGGCGCGTACGCCTTGGTGGTCACCTCGCCGGCCACGTGCACCTGGCCGGTGGTGATGAGCGTCTCCACGGCGACCCGGGAGGTCGGGTCCTCGCGCAGGAGGGCGTCAAGGATGGTGTCGCTGATCTGGTCAGCGATCTTGTCGGGGTGGCCCTCGGTGACGGACTCCGACGTGAACAGGCGGCGAGACACAGCGCTCCCTGGGGTTGCAGCGGCTGCTGACTGAAGTTCCCGTGACCGGTGAACTCCGGAAAGACTTGATTCCTGGAGTCTAACGGTCTGCTTCCGCCGAACGTCACCCACTTCAGCATTTCTCGAGCGCCACGCAGCGCCTTCCGATCAGTTGCCGCCCGTTTCCAGCCCCTTTGCGACCAGGTCCCAGATCACGTCCGCGAGCGCCTCCTTCGGGCCCACCGGAACGGCGGTCTCACTGCCGTCCGAGCCCAGGACGACGGCCTCGTTGACGTCCGTACCGAAGGCCTTGCCGTTGCCGACCTCGTTCACGACGAGCAGGTCACAACCCTTGCGGGCGAGCTTCGCGCGGCCGTTGGCGAGCACGTCGTCGGTCTCCGCCGCGAAACCCACGACCAGTTGGCCCGAACGGGGTCGGTGGGCCGACAGCTCGGCCAGAATGTCGGGATTGCGGACCAGCGCCACCGGGGCCTGCTCGACCCCCTCGACCTTCTTGATCTTGCCGGTCGCGTACTCGGCGGGCCGGAAGTCGGCCACCGCCGCGGCCATCACCACGGCGTCCGCGTCCGCGACCGCCTTCAGCGCGGCCTCGCGCAGTTCCAGCGCGGTCGAGACGTGCACCACGTCCACCCCGGCCGGATCCGGCAGCTCGGCGTTGGCCGAGAGCAGCGTCACCCTGGCCCCGCGCGCCGCGGCCGTGACCGCGAGCGCGTAGCCCTGCTTGCCCGAGGAGCGGTTGCCCAGGTAGCGCACCGGGTCCAGCGGTTCCCGGGTGCCGCCGGCCGAGACCACCACGTGCCGGCCCGCCAGGTCGTGCGGCACCGCCCCGCCGCGGCGCAGCACCGCCCGGCAGGCGTCGAAGATCGCGGACGGCTCCGGCAGCCGCCCCTTGCCGGTGTCCTTGCCGGTGAGGCGGCCGACGGCCGGCTCCAGCACGATCACGCCGCGGCGGCGCAGCGTGGCGACGTTGTCCCGGGTGGCCGGGTGCTCCCACATCTCGGTGTGCATGGCGGGCGCCACCACGACCGGGCAGCGGGCGGTGAGCAGCGTGTTGGTGAGCAGGTCGTCGGCGAGGCCGTGGGCGGCCTTGGCGATCAGGTCGGCGGTGGCCGGGGCGACCACGACCAGGTCGGCCTGCTGCCCGATCCGCACGTGCGGCACCTCGTGCACGCGCTCCCAGGTCTCGGTGGCGGCCGGGCGACCGGACAGTGCGGCCCAGGTCGCCTCGCCGACGAAGTGCAGCGCGGCGTCGGTGGGCACCACGGTGACCTGGTGGCCGGACTCGGTGAACCGGCGCAGCAGCTCGCACGCCTTGTACGCGGCGATCCCGCCGCTCACACCGAGGACCACGCGGGGGGCGTCCGCACCAGCGTTCATCTACCGGCCTTTCTCCGCTTCGGGAACCCGCCCACCCTACGACCCCTCAGCTCCCGCCCGCGCGGCACCCCACCCCGACGGCCCGCACGGCTCCCCACCCCGATGACCCGCGCGGCTCCCCACCCCGACGACAGGGGCACCCCACACCGGCGCATCCGGGCGGCTCCCCACGCCGACGCATCCCGGAGACGACGACGGGAGGGCCCGGCGGAAACGATTCCGCCGGGCCCTCCCGGAAAAACAGCGGCTGACTCAGGCAGCCTCGATCGCCTCGGCGGTCAGCATGCCCGCGTTGATCTCGCGCAGCGCGATCGACAGCGGCTTCTCGTGCACGTGGGTGTCGACCAGCGGGCCGACGTACTCCAGCAGGCCCTCACCGAGCTGCGAGTAGTACGCGTTGATCTGGCGCGCGCGCTTGGCGGCGTAGATCACGAGGCTGTACTTCGAGTCGGTGGCCTCGAGCAGCTCGTCGATCGGCGGGTTGATGATGCCCTCGGGCGCGGTCATGGAAGAGGACACGCGAAAACCTTCCGAAAGGGTGGAAAAGACAGACAGGTCAGGCTACACCGAGCAAGGCTAGCAGTTCGGCCGCTACCTGCTCGACGGAGGTGTTGACAAGGGTCGTGTCGAACTCGGGCTCGGCGGCGAGCTCGATCTTGGCGGCGTCGAGCCGCTTCTCGATCACGTCCTGCGACTCGGTGCCCCGGCCGGTGAGCCGGCGGACCAGCTCGTCCCAGCTCGGCGGAGCCAGGAACACCAGCTGCGCCTCGGGCATCGACTCGCGCACCTGCCGAGCACCCTGCAGGTCGATCTCCAGGAGCACGGGTTCGCCGCGCTCCAGCTTCTCCAGCACGGCCGCGCGCGGGGTGCCGTAGCGGTTCCCGGCGAACTCGGCCCATTCCAGCAGCTCGCCGTTGGCGATCAGCTTGTCGAACTCGTCGTTGTCGACGAAGTGGTACTGGACCCCGTTCTTCTCGCCGGGCCTCGGGTGGCGGGTCGTCGCCGACACCGAGAGCCAGACCTCGGGGTGCATCTTCCTCATATGAGCGACGACCGTGCTCTTGCCGACCCCCGAGGGGCCGGAGAGCACGGTCAGCCGCGGACGCTCACTCATGCACCGATTATCCCGGATCGCGGAGGATGACGGGACCACCGGGGCACGGTCAGGCGGCACCCCCGCCGAACTCCCGCTCCAGGGAGGCGATCTGGTTGGTGCCGAGACCCCGGACACGCCGGCTCTCGCTGATGCCGAGGCGCTCCATGATCTGCTTGGCACGAACCTTGCCGACGCCCGGAAGGGACTCCAGCAGGGCCGAGACCTTCATCTTGCCGATGACGTCGTTGTCGGCCTTGCCGGCCTTGATCACCTCGTGCAGGGAGGCGCCGGAGTGCTTGAGCCGGTTCTTCACCTCGGCGCGCTCCCGGCGAGCCTCGGCGGCCTTGGCAAGCGCGGCGGTGCGCTGTTCAGGGGTAAGGGGCGGAAGAGCCACGCCGTTCACCTCAGGGTGTGGATGGAAGGGATTGAGCTATGACTGGTTTGGTACCCAGGACACCGCCCGCAAGAGGAACCACAAGGCCCTGACCTGCGGAAGCCACGAAATTCGCGGCTCTCCGATGACCTATCGCCGGACACTACCCGTATTGCGGCGCCACGTCAGGAAAAGAACACGAAAAGTCCTGGTCAGCCAAGGCCGACCAGGACTTTCCAGGGCAAAATGACCGCGATTGCGAAACTTTGACGGGGTCTGTGTGACGGCGCTCACGTCGCCCGCGCGACGCCGCCACCGTCCTGCGGACACTCCACAGGGTCACCGACCGGCTACCGGCGGGGCGCCTTCCGCAACCCGCCGGACACTCCGGGGTGCTTGACGGCCGTCCGTTTCCCGCTCCCGAACGCGCCCGCCCGGTGCACCGGAGGACGTCCCTCCGGCGTCCGTCCGCGCGCCGGACGGACGCCGTCCCGCCTACTTGACGGCGTCCGCGAACTCCCCGACGAAGCGCTCCGCCGCCTCGCGCAGCGCGGCCACCGAGGGGCCGTGCTTGAGCACGTCCCGGCTGACGCTCGGCACCACGTTGGTCACCGCGGCGCCGAACACCCGCGGCAGGTCCGCCATGGTCGCGCCCTGGGCGCCGATCCCCGGGGCGAGCAGCGGGCCGTTGATGGCCAGGTCCACGCCCGCGTCGGCCAGCGTCGCGCCGACCACCGCGCCGAAGGAGCCCAGCGGCACGGCACCCGCGTTCTCGGCCGCCAGCTGCCGCAGCACCGAGGCCGCGACCGGCTCGCCGTCCGCGCCCACCGCGCGCTGCACCTCGGCGCCCTCCGGGTTGGAGGTGAGCGCCAGCGCGAACACGCCGCAGCCCTGCTCCCGGGCCAGGTCCAGGGCCGGGCGCAGCGAGCCGAAGCCGAGGTACGGGCTGACCGTGACGGCGTCCGAGAACAGCGGGCTGCCGGGCGACAGGAACGCCTCGGCGTAGGCCGCCATGGTGGAGCCGATGTCACCGCGCTTGGCGTCCATCAGGACCAGCGCACCGGCGGCCCGGGCCTCCTCGACGGACTTCTCCAGCACCGCGACGCCCCGGCTGCCGAAGCGCTCGAAGAAGGCGGCCTGCGGCTTGAGCACGGCCACCCGGTCGGCCAGCGCCTCGACCACGGTGCGGCTGAAGGTCTCCAGGCCGGCCAGGTCGTCGCCGAGTCCCCAGGACGCCAGCAGGGAGGCGTGCGGGTCGATGCCGACGCAGAGCTGGCCGCGGGTGTCGAGGGCCTGGCGCAGCCGGGCGCCGAACGGGGCGAGGGTCATGTCGTCACTTTCCGAGAGGTCCGAGAGGTCCGAGGGAGTCGAGGAGGCCGAGCGCTCCGACCGGGCCGAGGGGTCCGCGGAGCCGAGGGAGCCGGGGCGTGCGGGATGCGTCCGGGGTGGTGCGGCGGTCACGAGCTGCGCACGGCGCTGCCGACCGCCGAGGCGAGGTCGCGGAAGCCCGCGGCCCGGATCCGGGCGGACAGGCCCTTGTGGATCCGCCGGCACCAGAACGGGCCCTCGTAGATGAAGGCGCTGTAGCCCTGGACCAGGTCGGCGCCGTGGACGATCCGCTGCCAGGCGTCCTCGGCGGTCTCGATGCCGCCGACCGAGACCAGGGTCAGCCGGCCCCCGGTCCGGGCGCGCAGCCGCTGCAGGACCTCCAGGGCGCGGGCCTTGAGCGGGGCCCCGGACAGGCCGCCCATGCCGATCTCCTCGACCCGGCCGGCGTCGGTGAGGAGGCCGTCGCGGCCGATCGTGGTGTTGGTGGCGATGATGCCGTCCAGGCCCAGTTCCAGGGCGAGGTCGGCGACCGCGTCGACGTCCTCGTCGGCCAGGTCGGGGGCGATCTTGACCAGCAGCGGCACGTGGTGCGCGGTGGTGCGGTCGGCGGCCTCGCGGACGGCGGCGAGCAGCGGGCGCAGGTGGTCGACGGCCTGGAGGTTGCGCAGCCCGGGGGTGTTCGGCGAGCTGACGTTGACCACCAGGTAGTCGGCGTACTTGGCCAGCCGCTCGGTGGACTTGACGTAGTCGGCGACCGCGTCGGCCTCCTCGACGACCTTGGTCTTGCCGATGTTGACACCGATCACCGGGGTGGAGCTGGTGTGCGGGCGGGCGGCGAGGCGGGCGGCGACCCGGGCGGAGCCCTGGTTGTTGAAGCCCATCCGGTTGATCAGCGCGCGGTCCTCGACCAGGCGGAACAGCCGGGGCGCCGGGTTGCCGGGCTGGGGCTCGCCGGTGATGGTGCCGATCTCGACGTAGTCGAAGCCGAGCATGGCCAGGCCGTCGATGCCGACGCCGTTCTTGTCGAAGCCGGCCGCGAGGCCGAACGGGCCGGGCAGGTCGAGGCCGAGGGCGCGAGTGCGCAGGGCGCGGTCGCGCGGGGCGAGCGCCAGCCGCACCAGGCTGCGCAGGCCCGGCACCGAGGAGGCGAGACGGATCCAGAAGAAGGCAAGGTGGTGGGCCTTCTCGGGGTCCATCTTCTTGAAGACGAGGTCGAACAGGATCTTGTACAAGGGGGGTCAACTCCCGGGGCGACGAGCGGAATCGGGGCGCGGGCGCAGCCCGTCGAAGGAAGGGCGGTGGCCGATGACGGGCGGGCACAGGAGTGGGGGGCACCCGACTGGCTTCGGTGCCCCCCACTGCGGTGGTGCTACTTGCGGCCGGCGTTGATCAGCTCGGCGTGCTCCTGGAGCGACATCACCCCGACCTCGTCGCGCAGCAGCCGGTCGATGCCCTGGACGGCCGCGCCCATCGCCTGGACGGTGGTCAGGCAGGGCACCGCGCGGGCCACGGCCGCGGTGCGGATCTCGTAGCCGTCGAGGCGGCCACCGGTGCCGTACGGCGTGTTGATGATGAGGTCGACCTCACCGTCGTGGATCAGCTGGACGATGGTCCTCTCGCCGTTCGGGCCCTCGCCCTCGCTGTGCTTGCGCACCAGCGTGGACGGGATGCCGCCGCGCTGCAGCACCTCGGCGGTGCCGGCCGTGGCGAGCACCTCGAAGCCGAGGCTGACCAGCGCGCGGGCCGGGAAGACCAGGTTGCGCTTGTCGCGGTTGGCAACCGAGACGAAGACCTTGCCCTTGGTCGGCAGCGCGCCGTAGGCGCCGGCCTGGGCCTTGGCGTAGGCCGTGCCGAAGACCTTGTCGATGCCCATGACCTCGCCGGTCGAGCGCATCTCCGGGCCGAGCACGGTGTCCACGCCGCGGCCGTGCACGTCGCGGAAGCGGCTCCACGGCATCACGGCCTCCTTGACCGCGATCGGCGCGTCGGCGGGCAGCGTGCCGCCGTCGCCCTCGGCCGGGAGCAGGCCCTCGGCGCGCAGCTCGGCGATGGTCGCGCCGAGCGAGACCCGGGCGGCGGCCTTGGCCAGCGGCACGGCGGTCGCCTTGGAGGTGAACGGGACGGTCCGGGAGGCGCGCGGGTTGGCCTCCAGGACGTACAGGATGTCGCCGGAGAGGGCGAACTGGATGTTGATCAGACCGCGCACCCCGACGCCGCGCGCGATGGCCTCGGTGGAGGTGCGCAGGCGCTTGATGTCGTGGCCGCCGAGGGTGATCGGGGGCAGCGCGCAGGCGGAGTCGCCGGAGTGGATGCCGGCCTCCTCGATGTGCTCCATGACGCCGCCGAGGTAGAGCTCGGTGCCGTCGTAGAGCGCGTCGACGTCGATCTCGACCGCGTCGTCCAGGAAGCGGTCGATGAGCACCGGGTGCTCGGAGATCAGACCGGCGTGCCGCTCCAGGTAGGAGGCGAGCGAGGCCTCGTCGTAGACGATCTCCATGCCGCGGCCGCCGAGCACGTAGGACGGGCGGGCGAGGACCGGGTAGCCGATCTCGTCCGCGATCGCCTTGGCCTCCTCGAAGGAGAAGGCGGTGCCGTGCTTGGGCGCGGGCAGGCCGGCGTCGCGCAGGACGCGGCCGAAGGCGCCGCGCTCCTCGGCGAGGTCGATCGCCTCGGGCTGGGTGCCGACGATCGGCACGCCGTTGTCCTTGAGCGCCTGCGCCAGGCCCAGCGGGGTCTGGCCGCCGAGCTGGACGATCACGCCGGCGAGCGGGCCGGCCTGCTGCTCGGCGTGGACGATCTCCAGCACGTCCTCCAGGGTGAGCGGCTCGAAGTAGAGCCGGTCGGAGGTGTCGTAGTCGGTGGAGACGGTCTCCGGGTTGCAGTTGACCATGACGGTCTCGTACCCGGCCTCGGCGAGCGCGAAGGACGCGTGCACGCAGGAGTAGTCGAACTCGATGCCCTGGCCGATGCGGTTCGGGCCGGAGCCCAGGATGATCACGGCGGGCTTGGTGCGGGGGGCGACCTCGTTCTCCTCGTCGTAGGACGAGTAGAAGTACGGGGTCTTGGCGGCGAACTCGGCGGCGCAGGTGTCGACGGTCTTGAAGACCGGGCGGACGCCGAGCGCGTGGCGCACCTCGCGGACCACGTCCGGCTTCAGGCCGCGGATCTCGCCGACCTGCTGGTCGGAGAAGCCGTGGCGCTTGGCGTGGCGCAGCAGCTCGGGGGTGAGCTCGGCGGCCTCGGCCAGCTCGCCGGCGATCTCGTCGAGCAGGAAGAGCTGGTCGACGAACCACGGGTCGATCTTGGTGGCCTCGAACACCTCCTCCGGGGTGGCGCCGGCCCGGATCGCCTCCATGACGGTGTTGATCCGGCCGTCGGTCGGCACGACCGCCTTGGCCAGCAGAGCGGTCTTGTCGCCCACCGGGCCGGTCCAGGAGAACTGGGAGCCCTTCTTCTCCAGCGAGCGCAGCGCCTTCTGCAGCGCCTCGGGGAAGTTGCGGCCGAGGGCCATGGCCTCGCCGACCGACTTCATGGTGGTGGTCAGCGTGGCGTCGGCGCTCGGGAACTTCTCGAACGCGAACCGCGGCACCTTGACCACGACGTAGTCGAGGGTCGGCTCGAAGGAGGCCGGGGTCTCCTCGGTGATGTCGTTGGGGATCTCGTCCAGGGTGTAGCCGACGGCCAGCTTGGCGGCGATCTTGGCGATCGGGAAGCCGGTGGCCTTGGAGGCGAGCGCCGAGGAGCGCGAGACGCGCGGGTTCATCTCGATGACGATGACCCGGCCGTCGTCGGGGTTGACGGCGAACTGGATGTTGCAGCCGCCGGTGTCGACGCCGACCTCGCGGATGACGGCGATGCCGACGTCGCGCAGGATCTGGTACTCGCGGTCGGTGAGGGTCATCGCCGGGGCGACGGTGATCGAGTCACCGGTGTGCACGCCCATCGGGTCGAAGTTCTCGATGGAGCAGACGACCACGACGTTGTCGTTCTTGTCGCGCATCAGCTCCAGCTCGTACTCCTTCCAGCCGAGGATGGACTCCTCCAGGAGCACCTCGGTGGTCGGCGAGAGGGTCAGGCCCTGGCCGGCGATGCGGCGCAGGTCCTCCTCGTCGTGGGCGAAGCCGGAGCCGGCGCCGCCCATGGTGAAGGAGGGGCGGACGACGACCGGGTAGCCGCCGAGCGTGTCGACGCCGGCCAGCACCTCGTCCATGGTGTGGCAGATGACCGAACGGGCGGACTCGCCGTGGCCGATCTTGGCGTTGACGGCCTCGACGACGCCCTTGAAGAGCTCGCGGTCCTCGCCCTTGTTGATCGACTCGACCTTGGCGCCGATGAGCTCGACGTTGTACTTGGCGAGCACGCCGTTGGCGTCCAGCGAGATCGCGGTGTTCAGCGCGGTCTGCCCGCCCAGGGTCGGCAGCAGCGCGTCGGGGCGCTCCTTGGCGATGATCTTCTCGACGAACTCCGGGGTGATCGGCTCGACGTAGGTGGCGTCGGCGATCTCCGGGTCGGTCATGATCGTGGCCGGGTTGGAGTTGACCAGCACGACCCGCAGGCCCTCGGCCTTGAGGACCCGGCAGGCCTGCGTGCCCGAGTAGTCGAACTCTGCGGCCTGGCCGATCACGATCGGGCCGGAGCCGATGACCAGGACGGACTTGATGTCGGTGCGCTTAGGCACGCTGGCCCTCCATGAGCTTCACGAAACGGTCGAAGAGGTAGGCCGCGTCGTGCGGGCCGGCAGCAGCTTCGGGGTGGTACTGCACGCTGAAGGCGGGGACGTCGAGCGCCTGCAGGCCCTCGACCACGTCGTCGTTCAGGCAGACGTGGGAGACCTCGACCCGCCCGTAGGGGGTGTCGCTCACCTTGTCCAGCGGGGCGTTCACGGCGAAGCCGTGGTTGTGGGCGGTCACCTCGACCTTGCCGGTGGTGCGGTCCTGCACCGGCTGGTTGATGCCGCGGTGGCCGTACTTGAGCTTGTAGGTGCCGAAGCCCAGGGCGCGGCCGAGGATCTGGTTGCCGAAGCAGATCCCGAAGAACGGGGTCTTGCGCTCCAGCACGCCCTGCGCGACGGCGACCTGGTGGTCGGCGGTGGCCGGGTCGCCCGGGCCGTTGGAGAAGAAGACGCCGTCCGGCTCGACCGCGTAGACGTCCTCCAGGGTGGCGTTGGCCGGCAGCACGTGCACCTCGATGCCGCGCTCGGCCATCCGCTGCGGGGTCATCGCCTTGATGCCGAGGTCCAGCGCGGCCACGGTGAAGCGCTTCTCACCGATCGCGGGCACCACGTACGGCTCGGTGGTGGCGACCTCGGCGCACAGGTCGGCGCCCTTCATCTCGGGCGACTGCTGCACCCGGGCGAGCAGGGCGGCCTGGTCGGCCAGTGCCTCGCCGGAGAAGATGCCGCAGCGCATCGCGCCCCGCTCGCGCAGGTGGCGGGTCAGCGCGCGGGTGTCGATGCCGCTGATGCCGACGACGCCCTGGTTGACCAGTTCCTCGTCGAGCGAGCGGCGGGAGCGCCAGTTGGAGGCGACCCGGGCGGGGTCGCGCACGACGTAGCCGGCGACCCAGATCTGCTTGGACTCGTCGTCCTCGTCGTTCCAGCCGGTGTTGCCGATCTGCGGGGCGGTCATCACGACGACCTGGCGGTGGTACGACGGGTCGGTCAGGGTCTCCTGGTAGCCGGACATGCCGGTGTTGAAGACGGCCTCGCCGAAGGTCTCGCCGGTGGCGCCGTAGGCCTGGCCGCGGAAGGTCCGGCCGTCCTCCAGGACGAGCACGGCGGGGACGCGTTCCCGCCGTTGGCGCTGCGTGGTGGGGGCAGGTGCGGTCATTGCGCGGCCTCTTCCGTCATCTTCGTCTGCGTGCGTGTTGCGAGGTGGGTGACCGCCTCGACCCAGGCGGCGTGCTCGTCGGGGTGGTCGGCCCGGAAGCCGGAGTCCAGCTCGATCGTTTCGGTGGGGGTCCCCCCGGCCGAAGGCCGGGTGAGCGTCCAGGTGACGACGAGCAGCCCGGACGGGACGACCTTGCCGGCGATCCCGGAGTCGGTGCGGGCACCGGTCAGGTGCGCCGCCGGGATCCAGAAGTCGACGTCACCGGGGCGGCGGATCAGCAGGCCGTCCTCGCCGAGGGTGAGGTCGGCCCGGCTGCGGGTGCCCAGGCCGTGCGCGACGACCCGGTCGAGCCAGTTCCCGGCGGTGGTCGTGCCGTGGTAGCGGCCGCTGGTCTCCAGGATGGTGCGCCCGGCGCGATCCGGCACGGCGGGCAACGGCGGGATGCCGGACTGCAGGGTGCGGCGCCAGTTCCAGCCCTGGCGCATCAGCCAGTAGACGAGGCCGATCACGATCAGCAGGCCGATCGACCAGCCGATGTACCCGGGCCAGTTGGTGACCTTCGCCTGCTCCTTGGCGAGCGTGGCGTAGTCCATCACGCGTCGCCGTCCTGCTCGACCGGCTCGCCGGCCAGCACGGTGGCGCGCCCGCGCAGGAAGGTGGCGTGCACCCGTCCGGGCAGGTCGAGGCCCTTGTAAGGCGTGTTTCGGCTACGGGTGGCGAAGGTGTCCGGGTTCACGGCACCACGGTACGCGGGATCGAACAGCACCAGGTTCGCGGGCTCACCCACCGAGATCGGCCGGCCGTGCCCGGTGAGACGGCCGATCCGGGCCGGACGGTGCGACATCCGGTCGGCGACGCCCTCCCAGTTCAGCAGGCCGGTCTCGACCATGGTCTGCTGGACGACCGACAGCGCGGTCTCCAGGCCGACCATGCCCATCGCGGCCACGGCCCACTCGCAGTCCTTGTCCTCGGCCGGGTGCGGCGCGTGGTCGGTGGCGACGGCGTCGATGGTGCCGTCGGCGAGCGCCTTGCGCAGCGCCTGGACGTCCTCGGCGGTGCGCAGCGGCGGGTTCACCTTGTACACCGGGTCGTAGGAGCGGACCAGCTCGTCGGTGAGCAGCAGGTGGTGCGGGGTGACCTCGGCGGTGACGTCCCAGCCCTTGGCCTTGGCCCAGCGGATGATCTCGACCGAACCGGCCGTGGAGACGTGGCAGACGTGCAGCCGGGAGCCGACGTGCGCGGCGAGCAGCACGTCGCGGGCGATGATCGACTCCTCGGCGACGGCCGGCCAGCCGCCGAGCCCGAGCTCGCCGGAGACCTGGCCCTCGTTCATCTGGGCGCCCTCGGTCAGCCGCGGCTCCTGGGCGTGCTGGGCGACGACGCCGTCGAAGGCCTTGACGTACTCCAGGGCGCGGCGCATCAGCACCGCGTCGTCCACGCACTTGCCGTCGTCGGAGAAGACCCGCACGCCGGCCGCGGACTCGTGCATCGCGCCCAGCTCGGCGAGCTTCTTGCCCTCCAGGCCGACGGTGACGGCGCCGACCGGCTGCACGTCGCAGTAGCCGGCCTCCTGGCCGAGCCGCCAGACCTGCTCGACCACCCCGGCGGTGTCGGCCACCGGGGTGGTGTTGGCCATCGCGTGCACGGCGGTGAAGCCGCCCATCGCGGCGGCCCGGGTGCCGGTGAGCACGGTCTCGGCGTCCTCGCGGCCGGGCTCGCGCAGGTGGGTGTGCAGGTCGACCAGGCCGGGGAGCGCGACCAGACCGGTGGCGTCGATCTCGATGTCCGCCTCGACCGCCAGGCCGGTGCCGATCTCCTTGACCACGCCGTCGGCGAGGAGGAGGTCCTGCGGGGCGCCGCCGAGGATCTTGGCGTTGCGGATCAGGTAGGTGGTCACTGAGCGGTCTCCACGGTCTCGGTACGGGGGGCGTCGGCGGGGGCGTCGGCGGGGGTGGCTCCGCCGAGCAGCAGGTAGAGCACGGCCATCCGGACGGAGACGCCGTTGGCGACCTGCTCGACCGCGGTGCAGCGCGGCGAGTCGGCGACCTCGGCGGTGATCTCCATGCCGCGGACCATCGGGCCGGGGTGCATCACGATCGCGTGCTCGGGCAGCCGGGCCAGCCGGTGGCCGTTCATGCCGTAGCGGCGGCTGTACTCGCGCTCGGTCGGGAAGAACGCGGCGTTCATCCGCTCGCGCTGGACCCGCAGCATCATCAGCGCGTCCGTCTTGGGCAGCACCGCGTCGAGGTCGTAGCTGATCTCGCAGGGCCACCCGGCTGCGCCGGTTTCGGGATTGGGTTCGATGCCGATCGGCAGCAGCGTCGGCGGGGCGACGAAGGTGACCTGGGCACCGAGGGTGTTCAGCAGATGGACGTTGGAGCGGGCGACCCGGCTGTGCAGGACGTCGCCGACGATCGTCACCCGGCGGCCCGCGAGGTCGTGGCCGGAGCCCGGGTTGAGGTGGCGGCGCATGGTGAAGGCGTCGAGCAGCGCCTGGGTGGGGTGCTCGTGGGTGCCGTCACCGGCGTTGATCACACTGCCGTGCAGCCAGTCGGACTGGGCCAGCCGGGCCGGTGCGCCCGAGGCGTGGTGGCGGATGACCACCGCGTCGGCGCCCATGGCCTGCAGGGTCAGCGCGGTGTCCTTGAGGCTCTCGCCCTTGGAGACCGAGGAGCCCTTGGCGGAGAAGTTGATGACGTCGGCCGAGAGGCGCTTCTCGGCGACCTCGAAGGAGGTCTTCGTCCGGGTGGAGTCCTCGAAGAAGAGGTTGACGACGGTGCGGCCGCGGAGCGTGGGCAGCTTCTTGACGGCCCGCCCGGAGAGCTGGGCCAGCTCCTCGGCGGTGTCCAGGATCAGCAGCGCGTCGTCGCGGCTGAGATCGGCGGCGGAGACGAGGTGGCGCTTCACGCGGGTTACTCCGGGAGGTGCGGTTCGGACGGCTTGGCGGCCATGGCCTGTGACGAGCGCGCGGCGAAGTCGCGGTCCCCGACCAGGACGGCGTCCACGCCGTCGGCGTCGGAGAGGCGCACCTGAACGGCCTCGCGCAGCGAGGTGGGGAGGTTCTTGCCCACGTAGTCCGCGCGGATCGGCAGCTCGCGGTGGCCGCGGTCGACCAGGACGGCGAGCTGGACGGCGCGCGGCCGGCCGATGTCGTTCAGCGCGTCGAGCGCGGCGCGGATGGTGCGGCCGGAGAAGAGCACGTCGTCGACGAGGATGACGAGCTTGCCGTCGATGCCGTCGGAGGGGATCTCGGTGTGCTCCAGGGCGCGGGCGGGCTTCAGCCGCAGGTCGTCCCGGTACATGGTGATGTCCAGGGTGCCCAGCGGGATGTCGCGCCCGGTGATCTGGGCCAGCCGGCCGTGCAGGCGGCGGGCGAGGTGGACACCCCTGGTGTGGATGCCGAGCAGCACGACGTCCTCCGCGCCCTTGGCGCGCTCGACGATCTCGTGCGCTATCCGGGTGATGACCCGGGCGATGTCCGTGCCGTCCAGCACTTGGTGCGGCGGCCGCGGCGTCGTTTCCTGCGGCGTCGAATCTCGGTGTGCGGTCATGCCGAAGCGGACCTCCTTCCCCGCCTCACTGGACGGGCCTTAAAGGATGTCTGAATCACCCCCGCCGGGTCGGCGTGGGCTTCGGGTCATCCTAGCAGCGCCCCGGACGGCAAACAGAAGTCCATCATTCCGCTTCCGTCGGTTAACACCCCGGACGCGCCGACGATGCGGGCCATTCGCACGACTGCCCCATTCGGCTTGACGCAACTACCTTACTCTACGTAACCTCACAGTGAGTTACGAGACGGACGTCGAACCCACCGGTAACGACGTCGACATCGCCCGTGACCCACCACTGAACGCGAAGCAATCTCGTCCGGGGAGATCAATGTCCAGCGACTACGCGAAGCAACTCGGAGGCAAGCTCCGAGCGATCCGCACTCAGCAGGGGCTCTCCCTGCACGGTGTCGAGGAGAAGTCCCAGGGGCGCTGGAAGGCAGTCGTCGTAGGCTCGTACGAGCGCGGGGACCGTGCGGTCACCGTGCAGCGACTGGCCGAGCTGGCGGAGTTCTACGGCGTCCCGGTACAGGAGCTGCTGCCCGGCGGCACCCCCGGCGGCGCGGCCGAGCCGCCGCCGCGCCTGGTCCTCGACCTGGAGAGACTGACCCAGGTCCCCTCCGAGAAGGCCGGCCCGCTGCAGCGCTACGCGGCGACCATCCAGAGCCAGCGCGGCGACTACAACGGCAAGGTGCTGTCGATCCGCCAGGACGACCTGCGCACCCTGGCGGTCATCTACGACCAGTCGCCGTCGATCCTCACCGAGCAGCTGATCTCCTGGGGCGTGCTGAACCCCGACGCGCGCCGTGCGGTGCGCGAGGAGGACGCGAGCTGAGGCTCACCGCACCGGCTCCCGCCAGCGGATCCTTGTGCGTGCCGGCACTCGTCCCACCAGTGCCGGCAAGCAGAAACGTCACGGCGCGGCACCCCAGACCGGGGGGCCGCGCCGCGGTGTTCCCGGGCGCAGCGGGCCCTCCCCCGGCGCGGCGCGCCACGTGTCAGCAGACCGTGCCCAGGCTGTAGCCGGGCTGCGCGGCGACCCCGTCCAGCCGGACCGGCCGGTCCGCCGGCGCCCAGTCCTGCCCACTGCTCGACCAGGCCCAGGAGGCCGGCAGGTACTCCCCGCAGGAGGCGGCCGAGCCCTGCGAACCGTGCAGCACCGCGACGCCCGGCAGCTCCAGGGCCAGCCCGGCGCACAGCACCGCGCAGACCAGCTCCAGGTCCTCGTCGTTGATCCGCACCACGCCGTCCTCCCACTGCAGCACCCGCGCGGCCGCGGTCAGCCTGCCGCCGGGCGCGTCCACCCGCAGGCGCAGCTCGTACACGCCGGCGCCCGCCCCGACCAGCATCCGGCGGAACACCTCGCCCCCGCGCTGGTAGGCGGCGCGCACCCAGCGGGCGTGGTCCTCGTCGCGCTCGCCCGCGCCGCCGTACAGGCCGCCGTCGAGCAGCAGGTCGGCGTGGCAGAGCGTCAGCCCGTTCTCCCGGGCCCGGACCAGGCGCGGCACGAAGTCCCCGGCCGGCTCCTCGCCCTGGTAGGCGAGCAGTTGGGTCTGCAGCGCCGGGTTGACCAGGTAGCGGTCGCGGGCGGCGGGCTCGGCCGGGTCCAGCCCGTTGAGCAGGCAGAACTCCTCGAAGTCCTGCGGGTGGAACATCCGCGCCCGGACGGTCTCGAAGCGCTCCAGCGCGTCCGCCAGCAGCTCGGCGGTGTCGGCCAGGTAGCGCTCGTAGTCGGGGGCGTCGGAGATCCCCCAGGCGCGGGCCCGCGCGAAGTCCGCGGCGCTGGTCAGCACCCCGATGACGAACGCCTGGTCGGCGCCCTCGACGCCCTCGACGCCCTCGGCCCCGTCGGCCCCCTGCGGCCGGTGCGACGCCCGCACCGCGGGCCGCGAGCCGCCGGCGGTGCAGTCGGAGTTACGGCGGGCGCGGCCGTGGCGGCTACTCATCGGATGGCTCCTGGCTTCGGCGGGCGGCCGCCGGCGACGACGGCCGACGGGGGTGACGGTCGGCGGCGGGCTCGCCGCTGACCGCCTTCCTCCCCACCGCCCGCACGCCGCACACGTACGGCGTGTCACAGGAATGTAACCACCGGTAATAGGACCGGTGGCGCGGATCCCCCCGGACTACCGCGGCGCCCGGGCCAGCTGGCGGGACTGCGCGACCAGGCGGCCGGACTCGTCCCAGACCTCGGCGTCCTCCTCGAAGTACCCGCCGGCCAGGTTGCGGGTCGCGTGGGTGACGCGGAGCCAGCCCGGGGCGGGCTTGGCCCGCAGGTGGACGGTCAGCTCGACGGTCGGGGCCCAGCCGGGCATGCCGAGGTCGAAGGTGACCGGCGGCAGCGCGTCGGCGACCAGCAGGAGCAGCAGCGGGTCGGGTTCGCGGCCGTCGGCGAGCCGGAACCAGCCCTGGATCCGCCCGTTGCCGGAGGGCTGCCCGAGCGCCCAGCCGACGGTGGCCGGGTCCAGCCGCAGGTCGAAGCGCTCCAGCAGGGCGGCCTCGGCGATCAGTTCCTTCGGCGCGTGCTCCACGCCGATGCACTGCTCCGGCGGCGGGAGCTGCGGCGGCCGGGCACTGGTGCGCACCTCGCCGTCGGCGGCGGAGAGGTCGCCGTGGCTGGCCACCACGCGCAGCCGTTCGACGCCGTCCTGGCTGAGCGAGGCGGTGCCGGTGGAGAGCCCGCGGCCGGTGCGCAGCACCTCGGTGCGGACGGTGGCCGGGCCGGGGGTGGAGGCGGACAGGTAGTAACCGCTGATCGACACCGGGTCCGGGTGCGACTCGTGCTCCAGCGACAGCGCGTGTCCGGCCACCGCGAGCAGCAGCCCGCCGTTGACCCCGCCGCCGATCTGCCAGCCGGCGCCCAGCTCGGCCTCGTAGCGGCCGGCCTCCTCGGGGTGTCTGGTCAGGGCGATGCCCCGGTCGAACTCGCTGCGGATCGCGGTGGTCATGGGGGAGGACCTGCCTTTTCGCACGGGGCGTCGAACACCAAGTTACTGACGAGTAGGCCACACCCTACGCCGATCGGGCCGACCGCGCGACGGCCGGGGAACGCCGAACGGCCGCCGGACCCGGCATGCGGGTCCGACGGCCGTTCGCGGAGCACGACCGGTTATCGGCGGATGCTCGGCTTCAGCTCCAGGAAACGGGCGAGCATGCCGTTGACGAAGGCCGGGGAGTCGTCCGTGGAGTACTCCTTGGCGATCTCGACGGCCTCGTCCAGGACGACCGCGTCCGGGACGCCGTCCTCCCAGATCAGCTCGTACGCGCCGAGTCGCAGGACGTTGCGGTCCACGATCGGCATCCGGTCGAGGGTCCAGCCCACCGCGTACTGCGAGATCAGGTCGTCGATCCGACGGGCGTGCTGGACGTACCCCTCGATCAGCTCCATGGTGTACTCGCCGACCTGCGGGGTGCCCTCCTCGGGCTTCGGCTCGCGGGCGCGGGCCACCCAGTCGGCGAGGACCCGCTGCGGGTCGACCCCGCGGTGGTCGGCCTCGAAGAGGATCTGGAAGGCCCGGGTGCGGGCCTTGCTACGTGCGGCCGACACGGACTTACTTCACCCGGCCGAGGTAGCTGCCGTCGCGGGTGTCGACCTTGACCTTCTCACCGGTGGTGACGAAGAGCGGCACCTGGATCTCGGCGCCGGTCTCCAGCGTGGCCGGCTTGGTGCCGCCAGTGGAGCGGTCGCCCTGGACGCCCGGCTCGGTCTCGGCGATGGTCAGCTCGACGGAGGTCGGGAGCTCGATGTAGAGCACCGAACCCTCGTTCTGCGCGACGAGGGCCTCGAAGCCCTCCAGCAGGTACTTGGCGGCGTCGCCGACGACGGCCGGCTCGATGGTGAGCTGGTCGTAGGTGTCCATGTCCATGAACACGAAGTTCTCGCCGTCCTTGTACGAGAACTGCATGCCGCGCTTGTCGACGTTGGCGGTCTCGACCTTGGTGCCGGCGTTGAAGGTCTTGTCGACGACCTTGCCCGTCAGGACCTCCTTGAGCTTGGTCCGAACGAAGGCCGGGCCCTTGCCGGGCTTGACGTGCTGGAACTCGACGACGGACCAGAGCTTGCCGCCCTCCAGCTTGAGGACCATGCCGTTCTTGAGATCGTTCGTGGAAGCCACGGGCGCACTTACTCCTGGATATAGCTGTCAAGGAACCAAGGGGTGCGTCCTGCCGCCGACGGCCGACTGGAGGCCGCGGTCACAGGGCGAGGAGCTCCTTGGTGGTGATGGTGAGCAGCTCGGGCCCGCCCTCTTCGAGGGGGCGCACGACGAGCGTGTCCTCGATCCGGACGCCGCCCTTGCCCGGGAGGTGGACCCCTGGGCCGACGGTGACCGGCACGCGGCTGTCCAGTTTACCCATGTCCGACGGACCGAGGCGCGGTGCCTCCCGGATCTCCAGCCCGATGCCGTGACCCACCGGGTGCGGCGAGCCCTCGGTGTGGCCCGCCGCCTCCAGGACCTGCCGGGCGGCCCGGTCGGGTACGCACTGCTCCACGCCTGGTCCGAGCGCCTCCCGACCGGCCCGCTGGGCCCGGAAGACCAGCCGGTGCAGCTCCACCTGCCAGGGCGCGGGAGCGGCGCCGATCACGAAGGTGCGGGCGGTGGACACGCCGTAGCCGCGGTACTGGGCCCCCATCACCACGGTCAGGAAGTCGCCCTCCTCCACCCGGCGGTCGGTCGGCTGGTGGGCGGCCTGGCCGGAGTGGCTGCCGGTGCCGACCGACACCGGGAAGGCGGCCCGGTCGGCCCCGTGGTCGATCATCCGGCGCTCCAGCTCCATGGCCAGGTGCCGCTCGGTGCGGCCGACCAGGATCGACTCCAGCAGCTCGCCGAGCGCCTGGTCGGCGATCTCGGCGGCGATCCGCAGATCGGCGATCTCGTGCTCGTCCTTGACCACCCGCAGCCGCTCGACCACCTGCCCGAGGTCGACCAGCCGGGCCCGCTCGGCCAGGCCCGCCACCGTCCGGTGCCGGCTGACGGTCAGGTCGTGCTCCTCGACCGCGAGGCCCTCGACCCCGAAGCTGCTCGCCGCGGCGGCGGCGGCCAGCGCGGTGTCCGCCCCGGCCGCCACCGGCAGCCGGGTCACGTCGGGGACGATCAGGTGCTCCCCCGTGTCGTCCGGCGGCAGGTCGTCGGGCAGCGCCAGCAGCGCCCGCTCCCTGGTCAGCAGCAGCGTCGCCCCGCAGGGCGCGCAGCCCGTCAGATACCGCACGTTCGCCGCCCGGGTGATCAGCGCCGCATCGGCCCCGGCCGCACTGCAGTGCTCCCTCACCCGCTCCCGCCGCCCCGCGTACGCATCCGCCATGCGTCGAGCCTACGAACCCCCGGCCCGAACCGCCCGCCGAGCACCCCCGACGGAACCCCCGGAGCCCCCGACGCGCCCCCGTACCACCACCGGTTTCCCGCCACCCGGCACGGTCGGGCCGCCACGGGCCGCCGCCGCTGCGCCTCCCCCGGGTCGATCAGCCCCCGGCGGTAGGCCGGGACCAGGTTCTGCGGCACGAGCAGCTCGCGGCCGTCGATCGTGACCGGGACCGGCTTCGGGGGCGTCGCCCTTCACCGGGCGCGACGGTGCCGGGTGTTGCTGCGGGAGGTCCCGCGCTCGGGCACGGCCATCGGAAGCTCCTGGTCCTCGTGGTCGACGTCCTCGATGCCGGCCGCGTCCAGGGGGTCGGGCCGCTCCTTCGGCGGGGCTGTTCGTTTGCGCATGATGTCGGGGCTCCTTCAGTGGAGGGGGGCGAGCAGGTCCCGGAAGGCGTCGGGCAGGGTCTTCCAACCGGCCTCACCGGCGATGAGTTCGACGTCGGTGAGCAGGCAGGCGTCGAGCAGCGCGGTGATCCCGTCGACGTCCAGCCCCTCCGCGGTGAAGCAGAGCTGCTGGACCTGGTCGCCGTGCAGCGGGTGCCAGTCGAGGGCGGCCGCCGCCCGCCGGGCGGGCGGGTAGAACTCCCAGGCCGCGTCGGACAGGGTGGCGAGCCAGGGCCCGCACTCCTCGACGGCGAGGTTGGCCCCGGCCGCGTCCCAGGCCAGCATCAGGTCCGGGCGGTTGGCCAGCCAGAAGCGGCCGCGGCTGCGCTGCGCCGCCGGGACGAGCTGGTGCAGAGCCTCGTGGAACCGCTCCGGGTGCAGCGGCCGGCGGCGTTCCCACACCAGGGTGGTGACGCCCGCCTCGTCGCGTTCCTGCGGCAGCAGGGCGATGGCCGGGTTGACCCGGTCGCGGGCGGCGGCGACGTCGAAGCCGCCGAGTGCGGCCCGGGTGAGGGCGCCGGTGCCGAGCCGGACGACCCGGGCGGTGGGGTGGAGCTGACGCAGCAGTGCGAGCCCCGGAGCGTGCGCCGTGGCTCGCGGAACGGCGAGGGTGCCGGCGTACTCGATCTGGTGGGCCAACGCTTCCGCACGGGTCCGCTCGTCCCGTTCGGCGGTGTGTTCGCCGTGTTCCGCCAGGTCGTCGGGGACGGAGAGTTCGCCGATCAGCCGGTCCGGAGCGACGGCGGTGACGACGCCCGCGAGTTCGACGGCGTCCGCGAGGCGCCGCCCGCCGGATTCTCCGCCGGCGATCACCTCGACGGCCGGGTGCGGGTCGCTGCCGCCCCACAGTTCGACGACGGCGAGCCCGTGGCGGCCTTCGTCGGCGATCCCCAGCAGCCGGGGCAGCAGGTCCTCGCGCAGGGCGCAGCACGGGCAGTCGTTCGTCAACGGCGCGTCGTCCGCGTCGAACACCCCCCGGGCGTCGCGCAGTTCCCGGTGGACGAGGCCGAGCGAGGCGTCCCGCAGGTCGTGCCGCAGCACCACCGCCTCCACCGCGTCCGCGGTCAGCTCGTCGACGGCCGCGCGTCGTTCCTCGGCGTGCAGCCCGGCGACGACGACCACGGGCAGCTTGATCCGCTCCGGGGCGTCCACCGGGCTCACCGGCTCGCCTTCCGGACGCCCGGCAGGTGGCCGGCGTGGGCGTGCGCGCGCAGGTTGACCCGGGAGAGGCCGAAGGCGCGCAGGTAGCCGCGGGGGCGGCCGTCCACGGCGTCGCGGTTGCGGACCCGGGTCGCGCCGGCGTCGCGCGGCCGGCGGGCGAGTTCGGCCCGCGCGGCGGCGCGCTCGGCCGGGTCGGCGCCGGGGTGGGCGATGATCCGCTTGAGCTCGGCCCGGCGTTCGGCGTACCGGTCGACGACGGCGCGCCGCTGCTCGTTCTTGGCGATCTTGCTCTGCTCGGCCATCAGACCCTCTCCCCCCGGGCCCGGATCCGGGCGACGGCGGCTTCGATGCCGATCGTGTCGACGGTGCGGATGCCCTTGGCGCTCAGCGTGAGCCGCACGTACCGGCCCTCACCGGGCAGCCAGTAGCGCTTGCGCTGGACGTTGGGGTCGAAGCGGCGGCGGGTGCGGCGGTGCGAGTGCGAGATCGCGTTGCCGAAGCCGGGCCGGCGGCCGGTGAGCCGGCAGTGGGCGGACATGGGTGCTCCCTGGCGTCCGGGAATGATCGGGACGGCGCAAACGCTACACCAGATGAAAATGACTTCCATTTCGGTGTACGGTCTCGACCGAACACCCCGGACCCAGGAGGACACCCGTGGCCCGCAGCGAACTGCGCCCCGTCATCAAGCTCCGCTCCACCGCCGGCACCGGCTTCACGTACGTGACCCGCAAGAACCGCCGCAACGATCCGGACCGGATGGTCCTGCGCAAGTACGACCCGGTCGCGGGCCGGCACGTCGACTTCCGCGAGGAGCGCTGACCCCGCACGCACGAACGGCGCCTCCCCGAGTGGGGAGGCGCCGTTCGGCACCGCGCGGTGGGCCCCTCAGCTCACTGCTCCTGCGGCGTCCAGCGCTTCTCGACCTTGGCGAGCTTCCAGTACCCGATCGCCACCGCCCAGACCACCACGAACAGCCCCGCGATCGCGTAGCCGACGTTGTCCAGCGAGATCTCCGCGATCCAGCCGCTCACCGGGTCGGTCAGGTCGAACTTCTCGTGCAGCACGCCGACCAGCTCGATGGTGCCGATGATGAAGGCCACCGCGATCGACAGCCCCGTGATGGTCAGGTTGTAGTACACCTTCCGCACCGGGTTGGAGAAGGCCCACTGGTACGCGAAGTTCATGAACGTCCCGTCCAGGGTGTCGAACAGGCTCATCCCGGCCGCGAACAGCAGCGGCAGGCAGACGATCGCGTACCAGGGCAGCCCGGCGGCCGCGCCCGAACCCGCCATCACCATCAGGGTGACCTCGGTGGCGGTGTCGAAGCCCAGGCCCAGCACCATGCCGACCGGGAACATCTGCCCGGGGCGGGTGATCGAACGGGTCGCCCGGTTCAGCACCCGGGCCATGAAGCCGCGGGAGTCGAGGTGCGCCTCCAGCTCCGCCTCGTCGTACTGCCCGGCCCGCATCGCGCGGAACACCTTGACGATGCCGAGCAGCGCCGCCAGGTTGAGCGCGCCGATCAGGTAGAGGAACACCCCGGAGGTGGTCGTCCCGACCACGCCGAGCCACTTGTGGGTGGTCGACTCGTCGTCCATCAGCGTGTTCGCCAGCTGGGCGCCGCCCGCCACCAGGGCGGCCATGATGACCACCATCGAGGAGTGCCCCAGCGCGAACCAGAATCCCACCGAGACCGGCCGCTTGCCGTCCGCCATCAGCTTGCGGGTGGTGTTGTCGATCACCGCGATGTGGTCGGCGTCGAACGCGTGCCGCATCCCGAGGGTGTACGCGGTGATGCCCAGGCCCACCCCGAAGACCTGGGTGCCGACCGCGTACCGCTCGGGCGCCACCAGGAACACGAGCGTCCCGAAGGCCACCACGTGCATGGCCAGGATCACCCCCATCAACCCGGCCGTACGGACGGTGTCCTCGCGTTTCCACCGGAAGGCGGGCAACACGGACGGCGCCGCTTTCGCGTCCGCCGCGGCGGTTTCGGGCAGGGTCATCTCAGGATCACGCTCCAACACCTCGTGGAATCACTTCGTGAAGTGCCGTGGCCGGTCTCCTGGCTTACGGGACATCCGGGTCCGCCTTCCCGAGTGCGCGAGGCACCCAGTGGCTTCGTGGACACGGACCGAATTCCGTCGAGGACGAAGGAACTCACCCGATCACAGTGGCGAGGGCCGCTCCGGACTGGGACCCCTGAGGGTCCGTCACCGGTCTTCCCGAGCACCACGGCGGGCTACACCGTAGGGGTCGCGCCCCGACCCATGCAAGGCTGCGCACCTGCGCAGGTGTCCAGGATCACAGGCCCCCGCCTGCAAGAATGTCCGCATGCATCTCGTACCGGCCGACCGCGCGGGCCACCGCACCATCGACGGGCACCGGGTCTGCGAGGCCATCGCCGCGATCGGCGACACCGCGCACGTCCGGTCCTGGGCCGAGCGCTTCTCCCTGCTCGCCGACCCCGGACGGCTCGCCCTGCTGCTCGCCCTGCACCGGGCCGGCCCGCTCGCCGTCACCGACCTCGCGGTCGCCACCGGCATGCGCGACCCCGCCGTCTCCCAGGCCCTGCGGCTGCTCCGCACGGCCGGCGTCGTCACCGGCGACAAGGACGGCCGCGTGGTGCGCTACCGGCTCGTGGACGAGGACATGCGCCCCCTCCTCGACGAATGCGCCGCCGGCGAGCACCACGAGCCCACCGCCGCCGCGGGCTGACCGACACTCGGGGAACAGCCGTCGGGCCGGGCCACCGGATGAGTACGATCATGGTGTGCCGTCCCACCCCCACGCCTGGCCCGCCGACCGCTGGAACACCCGACCGGTCAGGGCACGCGTGCTGGCGGTCGCCCGCACCCTCACCTCCGCCACCCGCGTCCTCGACGTCCTCACCCTCCTCAACCCGGACGGCATCGACCGGTACTTCACCGTCAACCCCGGCTCCGCCTTCGCCGACCGCGCCCTGGACGACTACCTGCACGGCCTGCCCGGCTTCACCGTGCTCGACTGGCAGGACGCCCTCCGGCACCACTTCGACCTCGCCGTCGCCTGCGCCGTCCACTCCTCCATGCACCACCTGGACGCCCGGCTCGTCGTCCTCCCGCACGGCGCCGGCTACAACCGCCTGGTGACCGAGTCCACCGGCGACACGACCAGCTCCGCAGGCCTCTCGCGCAACGAACTCACCCACGGCGGAGAGGTGTTCGTGGACGTCCTCGGCCTCTCCCACCCCGAACAGCTGGACCGCCTGCGGACCTCCTGCCCCGAAGCGCTGGACGTCGCCCGGGTCGTCGGCGACCCGTGCCTCGACCGGATGCTGCGCAGCCTGCGCTCCCGGGACGCCTACCGGGCCGCGCTCGGCGCCGTCGACGGCCGACGGCTCGTCGTCGTCAACTCCACCTGGAGCGAGCACTCGTTATTCGGCCGCCGCCCCGACCTGCCCCAGCGGCTGGTCCGCCGGCTGCCCGCCGACGAGTACACGGTCGCCGTCGTCCTGCACCCCAACATCTGGAGCCGGCACGACCCCGAGGCGCTGCTCGACACCGCCCGCCGGATGGGCCTGCGGCTGATCCCGCCGCACCAGGGCTGGCAGGCCGCGCTGGTCGCCGCCGACTGCCTGATCGGCGACCACGGCTCGGTATCCGTCTACGGCGCCGCGCTGGAACGACCCACCGTGCTCGTCGCCACCGGCGCCGCCGAACTCGACCCGCGCTCCCCCGGCTACGCCTTCGGCCAGACCGCCCCCGTGCTCGACCCCGACGGCGACCTCGCCGCCCAACTCGCCCGGGCCCTGCGGGAGCAGGACCCGGACACCCTGCGCCCGCTCACCGACCGCTCGCTGAGCCGGCGCGGCCGGTCCGCCGCGCTGCTGCGCCCCCTGCTCTACTCCTTCCTGGAGCACCTGGACGAACCCGGGGACGAACCGCTCCTGCCGCCCTACCCCAAGCCCGTCCCGCACCCCGGCACCACCGACGGACCCACCGCGTACGACGTCGAGGGCGGGAGCGAGGGCACCGAGGTCAGTCTGCGGCGCTACCCCGTCGACCCGGCCGACCACACCCCGCGCGGCTTCCACGCGCTCACCGACGAACACCCGGGCGACGCCCTGCGCTACACCGCGGAGGTGCTGGCCCGCACCGAGGTCCACGCCGAACTCCCCGCTCCCCGCTGGCTCGCCGACTCGGCCGCGGAACTCCCCGGCCTCGCCGTCGCGGTGGCCGCGCTCGGCCCGGCCCGGCACCTGCTCCGGCTGCGCAGCGGTCTGCTGCTGGAGGCCCGCGCCGAACCGGACTGGGGCGGCCCCGACCCGGGCATCGACCCGCTGCTGCTCGGCTCCGCCGTGGCCTGCTGGCTCGCCGACGGCGGCGACCCGGCCGAACTCCCCCGACAGGGACTCACCGTCCGCACCGGCGAGCACCGCACCCGGCTCTCGTTCAGCACCGCGCCCCAGGGCCCGCCTCCCTAGGGTCCGTCCGCACGCTCCCGTCCGCTCACTCCCGTCGTCACGCTCCCGTCGTCACGCTCCCGTCGTCCGCCCGGAGGGCGGGCCGGGCGGCGTTGGGGTGCGTGCATCGCAAGCCGAAGGCCGGGGAGCGTCGCCCCGCAGTCGCGGTGTGAGGACGGACCCTAGAGCTGACCCGCCAGTTCCCGCAGCCGGGCCCGGCTGCGCCCGGCCAACTCGGCATCGCCCAGCTCCTCCGCCAGGGCCACCAACAGGGTGTGCGCCTGCGCCTCCTTCACGTACTGGCTCCGCTCCCCGGCCCGCCGGGCGCAGTCACCGGCGTGCACGACGGCGAGGTCCGGTCGCCCCAGCGCGCGGTGGGCCCGGGCGCGGACCAGCGGCAGTTTCATCAGCATGTCGTGGTCGTCGGTGTCCGCGGCCCGCGCGCCGGCGCGGTCCAGGACGTCCAGCGCCTCCGGGGCGCGGCCGTCGGCGATCAGCGCCTGTGCCAGGTTGTAGCTCTGGACGATCTCACCGTGGTCGTCGCCCCGGTTCTCCGCCAGGGCCAGCGTGAACCGCTCCACCGCGTCGCCGGGGCGGCCGTCGGCCAGGCACAGCAGGCCGTCCGTCTCGTGCAGTACGCCCACCACGCGGCGGTCCGCCACCAGCGGCAGCTGCTCCGCGGCCAGCGCCAACTGCTCGGCGGCAAGCCGGTACTCCTTGCGCTCGAAGTGGGCGCGGGCGAGCTGGTTGCGCATCCGGACCACGGCGGCCGGCTGGTTGTCCCACTGGGCCGACTCGACGCCGAGCCGGTGGGTGGCGATCCAGTCCTCGTAGAGCTTGCGGCCGTGGTACAGCGGCCAGAGCGACTCACAGAGCCGCCACACCTCGCCGTGCCACCGCTGCCGGGCGGCCTCCTCCACCACGGCGCGCAGGTTGGCCCGTTCGGCGTGCAGCCACTCCAGGGCGGCCGCACCGGAGGCGAACCCGGGCAGCTCCTCGCCGCTCTCCTCCTGCAGTCGCAGCCTGGCCCCCATCGCCCGGTCGGCCAGTGCGGCCCGGCCCCGGTAGTAGGCCACCACCCGGACGAGGAGTTCCGTCCGGCCGGGCAGCTCCCGGGTACGGCCGTAGGCGTGCAGCCGCACCACGTCGTGGGCGCGGAAGCGCGTTTCGACGTCGTCGTCCATCACCTCGTCGAGCAGGTGGACGGCGCGCAGTTCCTGCAGCGCCGCCCCGGCCCGCTCGACGCCCGCCGCACCCGCCGACTCGGCCGACACGAAGGGGCCGGGGTGCACGCCGATCAGCCGGTAGAGCGCCCGGCCGTGCGGCGACAACCGCTCGTGGACCAGGTCGTAGGTCGGGCCGAGGTCGTTCTCCTCGTCGTCCAGCATGGCCAACCTGCCCTCCCGGTCGTGCAGTTCGGCCACCACCCGGCCGACCGGCAGGTGGTCGCGGTCCAGCAGCTGGCTGCCGACGGCGTTCAGCGCCAGCGGCAGCCCGCCGCACAGCTCGACCAGCGCCGCCAACTCCCCGTCGGTGCCCCGCCCGGAACCCAGCCAGGCCCGGACCAGATCGGCACCGGCCGTCGCGCTCAGCGGACCGAGCTGTCGCACCTCGGCGCCGTCGGTGCGCAGCGCGGGCAGCCGCCGCCGGCTCGCGACCACCACCAGTCCGGTCGACGGGAGCAGGGCGCGCACCTCGGCGGCGTGCTCGACGTTGTCCAGGAAGAACAGGCACCGGCGCTCGGCGGTGACCGTGCGGAACATCGTGAATCGCTCCGCCTCCACCGCCGGGGGCTCCGTCCCGAGGGCGCGCAGGAAGCCGGCCAGCAGCGAGGGGAGGTCCACCCCGCCCTGGTGCCGGTAGGCCAGGAGGTCCGCGTAGAGGTCCCCGCCCGGGAAGCGCGCCCGGTGCTCCTCGGCGAACTTGGCGATCAGTTCGGTCTTCCCGACCCCGCCGAGCCCGGTGAACACCACGATCCCCAGCCCGCCGGCCTCGACCCGGCCCGACGCCGCGGTCAGCGCGGCGAGTTCCGGCTCCCGGTTGACGAAGGGCCCGTGCGGGGGCCGGACCTGACGAGGCCTCGGCGGCGGTTCGGCCTGGTGGAGGTGCACCGAGCCGATGGTGTCGGCCTGCACCACGTGGCCACCCACCGTTCCTGACACGGTGTTGGTCACCCGCCGATGCTCCATCTGCCCGCTCCCTCCGGCCGGTCGGCCCCAGCCTACGGGCTGGGCTCCGGCCCGGAGGGCGGATCGGGGTCTCAGGCTGCCTGGCAGGTCGGGCACCAGAAGAGGTTGCGCGCGGCGTGCTCCTCGGTCCGCACGTCCGTGCCGCAGACGTGGCAGGGCATCGCCGCCCGCCGGTAGACGTACACCTCGCCGCCGTGGTCGTCCACGCGGGGCGGGCGCCCCATCGCCTCCGGGGTGTGTTCGGGACGGACGGTGTCGATCCGGCCGACCGCGACGCCCTCGTGCATCAGGGCGACCAGGTCGAACCAGACGGCGTCCCATTCCTTCCGGGTGAGGTCGCGCCCGGCCCGGTGCGGGTCGATGCCGTGGCGGAACAGCACCTCGGCCCGGTAGACGTTGCCCACCCCGGCGAGCACCTTCTGGTCCATCAGCAGCGCGGCGACCGTCGTGCGGCTGGCCGCGATCCGGCGCCAGGCGGCCTCCGGGTCGGCGTCGGCGCGCAGCGGGTCGGGGCCGAGGCGGGCCGCGACCGCGGCCTTCCGGTCGTCGGCCACGAGGGCGCAGGTGTTGGGACCGCGCAGGTCGGCGTAGCCGTCCTCGCCCTCCAGTCGCAGCCGCACCAGGCCGACCGGCGCGGGCGCCGGGCCGGCGCCGAAGGTGAAGCCTCCGTAGAGCCCGAGGTGGACGTGCACCCAGGCGCCTTCCTCGAAGCCGAGGAAGAGGTGCTTGCCGATCGCCTCGGCACCGGTGAGCAGCTGCCCGTCGATCACCTTGGCCTCGTCGGCGAACCGGCCCTGCGGGCTGGAGACCCGGACGGGGCGTCCGCCGAAGGCCTTCCGGTTCTCGGCGGCGAGGCGGTGGATGATGTGGCCTTCCGGCACGGGCGTCAGCTCCCCGGGTTCGACAGGACGGGCCGCTGGGCGGGCCCGAGGACGCCTCCATCATCGCAGTCGGCACCGACACGCCCGCGGCCGCCCGAGTCGGCAGGCGACGGGGAGGCGGGGCGGGGGGTGACGGGGGGGGCGGCCGGGCGGGGGCTGTCGGCCGGGTCAGCGGACCGGCATGCCCGTCAGCCGGGCCAGGATCACACGGTCCAGCTCGGCGGCCGTCCCGGCGACGTCCAGGTACGAGTTGTCGATGATCGGCAGCCCGGAGTTGTACCAGCCGGCCATCCGCCCGTGGATGCGCGCGACTTCCTCGTCGCCGAGACGCCGGTTCCCGCTGCGCCGGGCGTTGCGGCCCAGCACCGAGTCCAGGCTGGGCAGCAGGACGACCGGGATCATGCCGGGGCCGATGTGCCGCTTCCAGCCGCCGAGGCCGATCGCCGGACGGTCCGGGAAAACGGCGTCGTCGATGATGCAGGAGATGCCGTTGGCCAGGTAGTTGCGGCAGGCGAAGCCACAGGTGCGGCGGGCCAGCCGGTACTGCGCCTCGGAGGCGTTGTTCCAGCCGGACTGCGGGTTGGCGAAGCCGGACTGCACCCATTCCCGTACGTCGTCCAGGCTGATGTGCGCGGTCGGGGTGGGCCGGCGCTCGGCCCAGTACCGGGCGACGGTGGTCTTGCCGGCGCCGGCGGGACCGATCAGCAGGACGGCGATCGGCCCGGTGGGCGCGTGCTGCCGCGGCGGGTGGGCGGGCAGCTGGACGGGCGTCCCGGACGGCAGGACGAAGTGCCCGGTCCCTCCGGCGGGTACCGGTGCGCTGGGCACCGGAGCGGCAAGCGGCACGGGCGCCGGGACCGGGACCGTCGCCTGGGCCTGGGCCTGGGCCGCGACGGGAGTCGGGGCCGGACCGGCGGTGGGCCCGGGCGCGAGCACCTGCGCGGGCCCGACCGCAGCGGGCGCGACGGGAGCGGGCCCGACCACAGCGGGCGCCGCAGAAGCAACAGGAGCAGGAGCAACGGGAGCCGCAGGAGCAACGGGAGCCGGAGCCACGGGCGCCGCAGGAGCAACGGGAGCCACAGGAGCCGGTGAACCGGTCGGCACGGGCCGGACCTGCGGCGGCGGCGGAACCGGCACCCCCGACGGGGCCGCTCCCGCACCGCCCCCCGGAGGCACCGGCGGAGCGGCGGGACGCGGCGGGACCTGCCCGCCTCCGGCGTACTGCGTCACGGCACCTCCCGACACGTTCTCAGCGGGGACACTACACGGCGGCCCGGCAGCGGGCACAGTCCGCAGCCGGGCCGTGGGTCCGGGCCCGTCGGGGACGGGCCCGGTCCTCAGCGCGAGGTGAGCCCCTCGGCGAGCGCCCGCAGCGCCAGCTCGTACGAGCCGAGCCCGAAGCCGGCGACGGTGCCGGAGGCCACCGCCGCGATCACCGAGGTGTGCCGGAAGGTCTCCCGGGCGTACGGGTTGGAGATGTGCACCTCGATCAGCGGCGCGGTGCGCTGCGCGGCGGCGTCGCGCATCGCGTACGAGTAGTGCGTGAACGCGCCCGGGTTGATCACCACGGGCACCTGTCCGTCGGCCGCCTCGTGCAGCCACTCCACCATCTGCTGCTCGGAGTTGGTCTCGTGCACCTCGACCTCGAAGCCGAACTCCTTGCCGAGGGCGGTGCAGCGTTCGACCAGGCCGGCGTAGGAGGTGGCGCCGTAGACGTCCGGCTCGCGGCTGCCGAGCCGGCCCAGGTTGGGGCCGTTGAGCACCATGACCCGGGTCACGCCGAGACCTCCGCGTAGGCGGCGACCAGCAGGGACGGGTCGGGGCCCTCCAGCACGGAGGTCTTGCCGAGGCCGTCGAGGACGATGAAGCGGATCAGGTCGCCGCGCGACTTCTTGTCGATCTTCATCGCGTCGAGCAGCTTCGGCCAGGCGTCCGCCCGGTAGCTCAGCGGCAGGCCGACCGAGGCCAGCACGCTGCGGTGCCGGTCGGCCGTCTCGTCGTCCAACCGCCCGGCCAGGCGGCCGAGTTCGGCGGCGAAGACCATGCCGATGGAGATCGCGGCACCGTGCCGCCACTTGTACCGCTCGTTGCGCTCGATGGCGTGGCCGAGGGTGTGACCGTAGTTGAGGATCTCGCGCTGACCGGATTCCTTGAGGTCTCCGGAGACCACATCGGCCTTGACCTGGATGGCGCGCCGGATCAGCTCGACGGTGTGCGGGCCGGCCGGGGTCTTGGCGCCCTCGGGGTCGGCCTCGATCAGGTCGAGGATGGCCGGGTCGGCGATGAAGCCGCACTTGATGACCTCGGCGAGGCCGGAGACGTAGTCGTGCTTGGGCACGGTCTCCAGGGTGCCCAGGTCGGCCAGCACGCCCACCGGCGGGTGGAAGGCGCCGACCATGTTCTTGCCCTCGGCGATGTTGATGCCGGTCTTGCCGCCGACGGCCGCGTCGACCATGCCGAGCAGCGTGGTGGGCATGGAGATCCACCGGACGCCGCGCAGCCAGGTGGCGGCGACGAAGCCGGCCAGGTCGGTGGTGGCGCCGCCGCCGAGGCCGACGATGACGTCGCTGCGGGTGAACCCGGTCTGCCCGAGGACCGACCAGCAGTACGCGGCGACCTCGACGCTCTTGGCGTCCTCGGCGTTGGGCACCTGCAGCGCGATCGCGTCGTAGCCCTCGCCGGCCAGGTCCTCGCGGATGGCGTCGGCGGTGGCGGACAGCGCCTCCGGGTGGATGATCGCGACCCGCTTGGCGCGGTTGCCGATGAGCGGCGCCAGCTCGCCGAGCAGCTGGTGCCCGATCAGCACGTCGTACGGGTCGTGACCGGCGCTGCCGTCGACGTGGATCCTGACGATGGGGTCAGTCATGGGGGGTCTTCAGCTCCAGTGCTTCCAGTACGGCGTCCGCGACCTGCTCGGGGGTGCGGCCTTCGGTGTCGACCACGGCGGTGGCGACCTCGAGGTAGAGGGGGCGGCGGGCCTCCATCAGCTCGCGCCAGCGGGCCCGCGGGTTGACCGCCAGCAGCGGGCGCGGGGCGTCCAGGCCGACCCGCTTGACCGCGTCGGCGAGAGGGACCTCCAGGAAGACCACCGGCAGCTCGCGCAGCAGCTCACGGGTGGCCTCGGCCATCACCGCGCCGCCGCCGAGCGCCAGCACCCCGTCGTGTCCGGTGGCGGCGGCGCGCACGGCCGCCACCTCCAGGGCGCGGAAGTGCGACTCGCCCTCGTCGATGAAGATCTCCGGGATGGGCTTGCCGGCCGTGGTCTCGATGTCGGCGTCGGTGTCCCGGAAGTCGGCGCCCAGGCGCTCGGCCAGGGCCCGCCCGACGGTGGACTTGCCACTGCCGGGCGGGCCGACCAGCACCACGACGGGTCGGGTCATCGGATGATCAGGTGGTCGAGGTAGCCCTGCACGTTGCGGCGGGTCTCGGTGACGTTGTCGCCGCCGAACTTCTCGTCGACCGCGTCGGCCAGCACCAGCGCGACCATCGCCTCGGCGACGATGCCCGCGGCGGGCACCGCGCAGACGTCCGAGCGCTGGTGGTGCGCCTTGGCCGGCTCGCCGGTGCGCACGTCCAGGGTCTGCAGCGCCCGCGGCACGGTGGCGATCGGCTTCATCGCGGCGCGCACCCGCAGGACCTCGCCGGTGGACAGGCCGCCCTCGGTACCGCCGGACCGGCCGGAGGTGCGCTTGACGCCCTCGGCGGTCGGGACGATCTCGTCGTGCGCCTGCGAGCCGGGGACCCGGGCCAGGTCGAAGCCGTCGCCGACCTCGACGCCCTTGATCGCCTGGATGCCCATCAGCGCGGCGGCCAGCCGCGCGTCCAGACGGCGGTCCCAGTGCACGTGCGAGCCGAGGCCGACCGGCACGCCGTAGGCCAGCACCTCGACCACGCCGCCGAGGGTGTCACCGTCCTTGTGGGCCTGGTCGATCTCGGCGACCATCGCCTTCGAGGCGTCCGCGTCCAGGCAGCGCACCGGGTCGGCGTCCAGCCGGGCCTCGTCCGAGGGCAGCGGCAGCACACCGGCCGGCGCCTTGGCGGCGGCCAGCTCGACCACGTGGCTGACGATCTCGATCCCGGCCACCTCACGGAGGTACGCGCGGGCGACGGCGCCCAGCGCGACCCGGGCGGCCGTCTCGCGGGCGCTGGCGCGCTCCAGGATCGGCCGGGCCTCCTCGATCGAGTACTTCTGCATGCCGGCCAGGTCGGCGTGGCCGGGCCGGGGGCGGGTGAGCGCCTCGTTGCGGGCCAGGCCCGCCAGCACCTCGGGGTCGACCGGGTCGGCCGACATGACCTGCTCCCACTTCGGCCACTCGGTGTTGCCGACCATGATCGCGACCGGGCTGCCCATGGTCAGACCGTGCCGGACACCGCCGAGGAAGGTCACCTCGTCCTGCTCGAACTTCATCCGCGCCCCGCGGCCGTAACCGAGCCGACGGCGCGCCAGCGCGTCGGCCACCACGGCGGTGGTGACCGGTACGCCGGCGGGCAGGCCTTCCAGCGTCGCGACGAGTGCGGGGCCGTGCGACTCCCCCGCCGTCAGCCAGCGCAACGTACCCAACGGAGCTCCTTCATCAGCGGGCCGGCCCACGGCACCGCCGCGGCCCGCCCGAGCGTGCCTTCTGCCTGAATCCTTTCATGCCCCAGCGGCACCCGGGGGCGCAGTCCGCGTGACGGACGGCAACCGGTCAGCATGCGGCCGGGAGGCCGCGCAGGGGCGGCGGGAAGGCAGCGGGCGTCACCCGGCACCGGGCGGGCACCGGGCTCAGCTCCCGGCGAGCGCCTTCTCCCCCGCCTCGCGCATCGCCGCCAGCGGCCCCGGGGTCCGCCCGGTGAAGGCCTCGCTCTGCAGCACCGCCTGGTGCACCAGCAGGTCCAGCCCGCCCAGCACGGTCGCCCCGCGCTCGGCGCAGGCGGCGGCCAGCGCCGTCGGCCACGGGTGGTACAGCACGTCGAACAACGTCCCGGGCGCAGCGGGCAGCGAACCGGCGAAGGCGTCCGTGGCACCGGCCGGCGTGGTGGAGACGGTCAGGGGCTGTGCCAGCGCCTCGGCCCCGCGCTCCCAGTCGGCAGTGCGGACGACCACGCCCAGACGCTCGCCCAGCTCGGCCATCTCCCGGGCCCGCTCGGCGCTGCGCACGTAGACCGTCACCTCGCCGGTGCAGATCCGGGCGAGCGCCGCCAGCGCCGAGGAGGCGGTGGCCCCGGCACCCAGGACGGCGGCGCCGGGCACCTCGGTGATCCCGCGCTCGCGCAGCGCGTTGACCAGTCCGGGAACGTCGGTGTTGTCCCCGGTGCGCCGCCCGTCGGCGGTGAACACCACGGTGTTCACCGCGTCCACCGCGCGGGCCGTCGCGCTGACCTCGTCGAGCAGCGGGATGACCGCCCGCTTCAGCGGCATGGTCAGCGACAGGCCCGCCCACTGCGCCTCGTCCAGTCCGGCGACGAAGCCGGGCAGCACGGCCTCGTCGACCTCGAAGCGGTCGTAGCGCCAGCCGTCCAGCCCGAGCGCCGCGAAGGCGGCCCGGTGCAGGTCCGGCGAGAGCGAGTGGGCGATCGGCGAGCCGAGGACGGCCGCCCGGTGCTTGCTGGTCAACACTGCCTCTCCATGAACTGCTGTCCCGCCGCTGCTACTTGGTGGTGCAGTGGCCACGGGCCTCGTCGAAGCCCTGCCCGGCCGCCTGGCAGTACTCCTTGACGTTGGCGTAGTGCTCCTTGCTCGTCTCGGCGAACCGGGTGTGCTGCGGGTCCATCGCGATGAAGTACAGCCACTTGCCGTCCGCCGGGTGGAGCACCGCGTTGAGCGCGTCGTCGCCGGGGTTGGAGATCGGCGTCGGCGGCAGGCCCGGGTTGACGTAGGTGTTGTACGGGTTGCTCGCGTTGTCCATGTCGCCCTTGTTGAGCTCCTTGCGGCCCAACGAGTACTGCAGCGTGGTGTCCATGCCGAGCTTGTGGTTGATCTCGCCGCCGGCGGCCAGCCGGTTCTGGATGGTCTTGGCCATCTTGGCGAAGTCGTCGACGTTGTTGCCCTCGCGCTGGAGGATGCTCGCCTCGATGATCACCTCGTACCCGGTCTTCAGGCCCACCGAGGCCGCCTGGGAGTCCAGGTTGGCGTACTTGTCGGTGGCGGTCTTCACCATCTGCTTGAGCAGGTCCTCGGGCTTCATGCCGTCGGCGATGTTGTAGCGCGTCGGCCAGAGGAAGCCCTCGATCTTGCCCTGGGCGTACGCGGGCAGGCCGAGGTCGTTGATCTGGGCCTGCGCGGCGGCGGCCGTGGCACCCTTCTGGAGCTTCAGCTTGGTGTCGATCAGGGTGTAGATCTCGGTGGAGTTCTTGCCCTCGGGGATCACGATCGCCGCGCCGCCCGCCTGGGCGAGCAGTTCCTTGAGCACGTCGGCGGCCGGCATCTCCTTCTTCAGGCCGTAGAAGCCCGGCTGGACGGTGACGCACTTGGGCTCGGCCTTGCAGGCCGTGGTGAACGCGTCGACGCTCTTGACCACGCCGGCGTTCTTCAGCGCCAGGCCGATCTGCCCGGCGAGCGCGTCCTTCTTGACCTCGAACTGGACGGAACCCGTGCCCGCGCCGGTGAAGTCCGGCGGCGGCCCGAAGTGGTCCTGGTAGAAGCCGTAGCCCCACCAGCCGGCGCCGCCGACGGCGCCGAGCAGCACCACCGCGACCAGCAGGCAGGCGCCGCCGTTGCGGCGGCCCGACTTCTTGCCCTTCTCCTTGCGCTTCTTCTTCGCCTCGCGGGACTCGTCCTGCTTGCCGAGGAAGCCGCCCTCCTCGGACTCGGCGTGCTCGTCGAGGTAGCCGCCGTCCTCGCGGTGGCCGTCCTCGCGGCCGTCCCACTCGTCGGTCCCGCCCTGGCCATCGTCACCGGCCGGGGCCCCGGACTCCAGCGCGGCGGCCTCGGCCTCCCAGTCGATGCCGTCCGGCCCGGGGCCCGAAGCGGGCTCGGGCTCGGGCGCGGGCGCAGCCCGCCTCCGGCCCCGCTGCTGCGGTGCCTGCTGCTGCGGCATGCCCTGTTGCTGCACTCCGGGCTGCTGCTGCATGCCGTTCTGTGCCGGCATCCCGTTCTGGCCCTGCATGCCCGGCTGCTGCATGCCGTTCTGTGCCGGCATCCCGTTCTGGCCCTGCGTGCCCGGCTGCTGCTGGACACCGGGCTGCTGCATGCCGTTCTGCGGGCCGCCCTGGAACCCCTGCTGCTGGTAGCCCTGCTGCTGGAACGCCTGCTGCGGCATCTGCTGCTGCGGGTAACCCTGCTGCTGCATCGGCTGCTGGATCTGCTGCTGGGGGTACCCCTGCTGCTGGCCCTGCTGCGGGTAGCCCTGCTGACCGCCCTGGAACCCCTGCTGCTGGTAGCCCTGCTGCTGGAACGCCTGCTGCGGCATCTGCTGCTGCTGCGGATAGCCCTGCTGCTGCATCGGCTGCTGCATCTGCTGCTGGGGGTACCCCTGCTGTGCGTCCCCGTAGGGCTGCTGGCCGTGCTGACCCTGCTGCGGGTACTGCTGCTGCCACTGGCCGTCCTGCTGGCCGGGGACCGGCTGCCGGCCGTCGTACCCGGGATCACCGGGGTGCCACGGCTCGCCCTGGGGGGCGTAGCCCCCACCCAGATCGGTCATTGATCCCCTTAACCGACGGTGACGGCCGACGGATCGGACCGGCCGTCCGGGACGGCATCGTCCCGGCTGAATCTCGAACCGGCGTGCTAGCGCAGCGCCTGGAGGGAGACGTTACCGTACCGCAGCCTTACCCCTGCCCGGGCGAACGCACCGTCACCGGGGGACCTCACGGAGGGCACACAAGATCGCTACGGAGTCGCCGCACCCGGGCCCGCGGGAGCGCCCGGCCCCGGCGGAGCCGCGGACGCCGAGCCGGTGGCCGCCCCGGACGCCCCGCCGGGAGCCGTCCCCGGCGCCCCCGAGGCGGCGGCCGAGCCGGACGCCGGGGCGCTCGGCTTCGCCGCCGCCCGGTAGGCGTTGAACTCCGCCACGTTGCGCTGCTGCACGTCGAAGCTGTCGGTGAAGCGGGTGTCCCCGGGCTTCACGGTGACGAAGTACAGCCAGTCCCCGGGCGTCGGGTCCAGCGCCGCCATGATCGCCTGCCGTCCCGGGTTGGAGATCGGCGTCGGTGGCAGCCCGGGGTGCAGGTAGGTGTTGTACGGGGAGTTCAGCTTGGTCTCGGTCACCGTGGTGTTCAGGGTCGACCGGCCGAGCGCGTAGTTGATCGTGGAGTCGAGCTGCAGCGGCATGCCCTTGGCGAGCCGGTTGTAGATGACCCGGGCCACCTTGCCCATGTCCTCGGTGTTGTCGGCCTCGCCCTGGACCATGCTGGCCACGGTGACCAGCCCGTACACGGTCTGGCCGAGGTTCTGCGCGACGACGTTGGCGTCGTCGCGGGTGTACTCCCTGCCCGCCCGTTCCACCATCTGCTTCAGCAGGTCGAGCGCGGTGGTCCCGTCGGTGACGGCGTACGTCGCCGGGAACAGGTAGCCCTCGGGGCTGCCGTTGGCGAAGTCCGGCAGGCCCAGTTCGACGGCCTGTTCCTGCGCGGTGCGCCGGGTGGTGCCGTCGGGCAGGTTGAGCTTCTTGTCGATGGCGGTGAAGATCTGGTAGCCGCGCCAGCCCTCGGGGATGGTCAGGCCGTTGGCGTTGGCCGGGTCGACCAGGATCGCCAGCGCCGCCACGGCCGACATCTTCTGCTTCAGCGTGTACGTCCCGGGCTGGATCCGTCCGGCGGCCGCCGCGCTGCCCTTCGCGGCCCGGGTGAAGGCGAGCGAGCTGGCCACCACCCCGTTGCGGACCAGCGCGGACGCGATCTGGGACAGGCCCGCACCCTCCGGCACCGAGACCTGGACGCTGCCGGTGCCCTGTCCGGCGAAGTCGGCGGCGGCCGGGGGCCTGCGCTGCGCCTGGAACCAGGTGTACCCGGTGAGCCCGACCCCGCCGAACACCGCGACCAGTGCCAGGGCGGTGAGCCCGCAGGCCAGTCCGTTGCGCCGTCGGTGCGGATCCGGCGCATCGGAGTGCGGCCGGGGCGCGGTCGGGGGGCGGCCCTCCGGCTCCAGCACCGGCGCACCCAGGTGTCCCGGCGTGAGCCCGGGCTGGAAGTCCTGGTCGGTCATGGCGCGCGCCCCTTCGGCGGTCCCAGATCGTTCCGGATCGATCACACGTCGATCGGGAACGGAATCGGAAACGAACGAAGAGGGGTGCGGGGGGGGGGGGGACGCCCCAGGCCGCCAAAGGGGGGATAGATAACGCGGCGCACCGCCCCCGCGCCACGCGCGCACCGCGCGGGGGGGGCCGCCGACGCTGGGGACGAACGG